>CANCOG010000006.1 GCA_947379685.1 Flavipsychrobacter stenotrophus
TTTTACGTGAAACACGCGCTGAAACCCGGCAAATATGGGCAAATTCAATTGGAGCCCGAAAGTCGCATTTGCTTCATAGCGATTAAACTTAAACATATCACTGAATTTATCGGAACCATAATTGGTGCCATATGCCCCAAAAGCAACAAGAGAGGGCAATGCGGAAAGGTGGTACCTTCTCAGGTTGTATTCGTTTAATATCTTAACAGTTTTCAGTGCCGTATAACTTGGAAGGTTATCATAATTTGTACCTTCGAGTAACAGGTCGGCTGCAGTCCGGGCGTGTCCTTCCAATTCAATATCGGTAATCGTTATGGGCGTTTTGATATCCATTCCCATAGAAAACTTAAGTGCATACTCATATAATCTGATTCCGTTCTCCAGGCTGGCACTATCATTTTGTAAATTATTGATCTGAACGTTGGTCCTCTGTACATCAATTTTTTCTGCGAAACCACTCTGATTTACAACAATGAGTTCCTGCAACATGCTCCGGCCGGTTAATAAAGATTTTGTAAGAATCTCACGCTGTTTGTAACCAACAGCCAAAGCAAAATAAGCCTTGAAAATATTGTACCTTACTGACTGAGCGGTTACGCTGGCGTTATTACGGGCTAATTCCAATGCCATTTTTCTGGCCTGGAGTGCAACAATCGCACTACCGTCAAATATAAGTTGTGATGCGGATATGCCGGTTGATGCAGCATAAGGTACGGTAAACGCGACTGAAGTTATGGCATCGGGCCCACCAAAAGCCTTGGCATTAATAAACGAGCGTTGCGGCCTGATGAAATCATCAAACTCAGCCTTTGCCACAACATTGGGATAAGCAATTGAGGCTGTCTGTCCATTCTGGGCTTCCTGTATCAATATATCAAGCTGCGAATTTTTAATGGTGTAATTATGCTGCAATGCATAGTCCATACAATCCTGCAAGCTGAGTTTTTGCGGCGCGCCATCCTGAGCTTTGGCAAAAGATGCGAAAAATAATAAACTGAATAGTGTGCTGTAAATTGTCTTCATATTTTTGGTACTTGATTTATATATTTCGATTTGTATTCCTGATATAATTGCTCGCCTTTGGCTGTCATGAGCCCATACATGAAATGCTCTCCTATTTCAAGGGCAACTGTAATAAGGCTGTTGCGATCATTCACCATTAGGTTGGGCTGAAAAATAAGCAGCGATGTTTCCAGGCGATACCTTGCCATAAGGTCAGCATTGACACCCTCGCGGTACAGCCCTTCCTTCATCCCCTGCTGAATATTTTCACGCATCATCACCACGTCCCTTTCTTCGAGCATGTTCCTGAACGTACGGTAGGCCTCGGGGTAGTAACGCTGCATTTCGAACAATGCCATTGGGTTAATACGCTTGTGCATACTATCGAAGAAAGCGAGAATTTTCACCATGGCTTCAATAGCATTGTCTGCTTCGGTCAAAGCCTGGGCACAACTGGCGGTCGTATTATTCTTATACCATACGACGGATTCGTTCACCACTTCCTCCTTGTTTGCAAAATGGAGATAGAGCGTTTTTTTTGATATACCAGCCCTCCGGGCAATGTCATCCATCGTTATGGTCTTGAACCCATACTGGCTGAACATTTCTGCTGAGGCGGTCAATATTTTTTCTAATGGTTCCATATTTAATCGGGCACAAAACTATGGAAACATTTTTGATGAAAAAAGTTTCCATAGTTTTTGTATTTTCTTTAACAGCATTAACAAAACCTATAATGTCAGCAATTAGGAACGTCGAGCGCCCCTTCTTTCCTTACTTACCGTCATTTTAGCATATTATATTGGTAATAGTCCTTATTTTGCCGGTGAAATGACACACTCATACCAAAAACATATCATTGCCGGGGTTGCTGTTCTGGGTTTACTATGCGGGAACTGTAGTATTTTAAAGAAAACCAGTAGTTCTAATGATGCCTTGCCGGGTACATGGCAAACCACACCAATTGTGGTTGATGGCGACAGCCGAGATTGGCCATCACCCTACCCCAACTATGACAGTAAATCGAAAGTAGCTTACGCCACTTCCAATGACGGGAAGTACTTGTACCTGACCATGGAAACAGGCGATGAACTGACCCAGCTCAAAATACTAAAGGCGGGTATGATCGTTTCTATAGATACTGGCGGTCGGAAAAATCTTGAGTTCAATGTAAACTACCCGCTTGAAAATGACAACGGGAACCTCGAACTACCTCAAGGAGACGGGAAACAGGATGCGGCCAAACATGCTGAAAAGCAAATGAGACAGCAGATAAAAAAGGCCATGGATCAGTCAAGTCAGCTGAGTATAGACGGCTTTCCAAATTGTTCCGGAGCATATACAATGTCCCAGTCAAACCCATGTGGTATAAAGCTGAAAATGAAAATAGATGAATATAACGAATTGATATGGGAAGCCGCGATACCCATAAAAGCCTTGTTTAATAAAGATAGTCTTACCTCAGGCGATGAAGGCAAGCCAATAACCGTTTGTTTTAGTGTTAAAGCACTGAAGCCACCCAAATCCGGAACTGTTGAAAACGCTAATGGCGGCATGAATTCTGCGATGGGCAGCGGTGGTACGCGTGGTAATGGGGCTATGGGCAATGGTATGGGCAGAACCGGGGGAGCCGGCGGTCATGGCAGGTCAGCGCCGGAAAACCCACTGGCACACCTTTATAACAATACGAAAACCTGGAAACAATTCAGGCTGAAAACTCGCCATTAAAAAAATTAAAAGTAAAAACTTAAAAGTGCAAAACGCAGGCATTTAACCCGTAATTTGTGCATTAAGACCCTAACACAATGGGCTCGAAGGGATTCACAAAAGACACTAATTCATATGAAGCAGATAAATTAAGAGCACTAGATACAGTTAAAGCTAATACATAAAACTTTGCAGTTTACACCATAAAAGTGTTAAACCTAGGTAGTTGACCGATAATTTGTGCTGACATTATACAAGGGAACTATCGAAAAACAAAGATCCTGAAAAATATTTTTAGGTTTTACTAACATTTACGCACAAGCACTCGTCAATATATACAGCGACCCGAAAATGCTGGTTTTGCGACCAGCTATATTCGCCGGCCCCTGTAAATTCCGAGATTCACTAGTACCACATATTACCCCGTCCGTATCCATGTTGAGCAAGTTGTTTCGCCCCCTATCAGAAACAACTTGCTTTTTTATGAAACCTTAAATATTTTCCGGCTAGTTACTTACCGCCCTTATCTTCTTTAATAATTTGCGATTTTCCCTTTTGTGTATCAGGTTGTATATCCTGGCATAAATTACCGGAAGAATCAACAAGGTCAATAGCGTGGATGTTACCAGACCGCCGATAACTACAATAGCCAATGGTTTTTGTGTTTCGGAACCAATTCCTGTACTCAATGCTGCTGGCAACAACCCTATGGCAGCCATCATGGCCGTCATCACCACCGGCCTTACCCTGGATATCACCCCTTCACGGATCGCTTGATCTAATGGGATCTTGGCTGTAAGGTTTTTTCGGAAAACGGTAATGAGGATAACGCCGTTCTGTATACATACCCCAAACAGCGCAATAAAACCAATACCTGCACTAATACTGAAATTGGTATGTGTAATGTGCAATGCCAATATGCCACCAATTAATGCAAATGGAACATTCATTATTGTGAGAACAGCATCTTTTACATTGCCGTAAGCGATAAAGAGCAGCAGAAAAATAGCCAGTAAACACAGCGGCACCACCCTTGACAAAGTGTTTGACGCTCTTTGGGCGTTTTCAAACTCCCCATTCCAGGTAAGGCTATAGCCCTGAGGTAAATGAATTTTCTCCGCTACTTTCTTTTGGGCTTCGGCTACGGTGCTTCCGAGATCCCTGCCTCTCACTGAAAACTTTACTGGTATGTATCGTGCATTGTTGTCGCGATACACAAAGGCGGCACCTGTAAGCACCTTAATATTACTCACCTCCTTAATAGGCACTTTTGCACCATCCTGCGTAGGCACCATCAACTGTTCTATCTTTTCCTGCGTGTTTCTGAATTCCTCGTCATAACGGATCCTGATATCGAATTTGCGCTCATCTTCATAGAGTTGTGTGGCTGCCTTACCACCCAATGCCATTTCGATCACCGAGTTGGCATCGGAAATACTAACCCCATACATCGCCATTTTCTGCTGATCGAGCTCTATACGGAATTCTGGCTGCCCGAGGTTTCGTATAATACCCAGATCTTCAATACCATTTACTGTGCGCAGCTGCGCCAGCACTTTATTGGCTAGTGTATCCAGGGTATTCAAGTCCTTTCCGAATATTTTAACAGCCAGTGAAGCCGGGACACCTGCCACAGCCTCTTCAACATTGTCCCGTATCGGTTGCGAGTAATTGTACAATATGCCCGGCAGCTTAGATAGTTGCTTATCCATGTCCTCTATTAGCTTCTCGGAGGTGACACCCTTCGGCCATTGATCTTTTATTTTGAGGTCCACCGCAATTTCAACATTAAAAAAGCCCTTGGGGTCTGTACCATCTACTGTGCGCCCTACCTGGGCCAATACATGATTAACCTCCGGGAATTTTTTGATCATGTCCATCATTTTCCTGGCCATTTCGTTCGACTGGTCAAGCGACGCACTCATGGGTAACTGGGCTTTCACCCACAATGCTCCTTCGTCAAGCTCCGGCAGAAATTCACTTCCCAGGAATTTAACCGAGGCAAAAGAAAGTACCATGAAAGAAACCGCCAGCAGCATACTGGTGCACTGGTGGGCATATACCCAGTTAAACGCGCCTCCTATAGACTTCTCAAAAAATATGACCACCGGATTGTGTCTTTCTCTCACGTTCTTACGCAACAACACACTTGAAAGCGCAGGTACAAAAGTGAGCGTATAAATTAGCGCTCCCAACAATGCAAACCCCAGTGTAAACGCCAGGGGGGAGAACATTTTACCTTCCACTTTCTGAAATGCAAAAATGGGTATGAGACAAGTAAGTATAATGATCTTCGAAAAGAAAATAGATTTTCCCATTTCTGTTCCAACCTGCTTAAAGAGCCCCAGTTTGGCGAGCTTGTTGAACTTTTCCATACCAACTTCCTTCGCCCTGTGATCAAGCGCAACAAACAGCCCCTCAACCATCACAACCGCCCCATCTATTATAATCCCAAAGTCAACGGCACCCATGGAAAGCAGGTTGGCAGTCATGCCTCTTAAATGCATCAGCATAAATGCAAATAACAAAGACAATGGCACAATTACGCCCACAATAAGCGTCGTTCGCCAGTCGGCCATAAACACCAAAACCACCAATGTAACCAGGATGATACCTTCAATAAGATTATGGATCACCGTATGCGTAGCAAACTCCATTAACGTTGTGCGGTCGTAATACGGTATTATTTTAACACCGGGCGGCAGTATGTGTTCATTAAGATCTTTCACCTTCTCGTGAATCCGGTCTAATACTTCGGCAGCATTTTCACCCTTACGCATAACAACGATTCCTTCAACAGCGTCATCATTATCGTCGCGATGAACCTGCCCGAGTCTCGGCTTTTCGGTTTCTGCAACTGTTGCCAGGTTTTTTACGAGAATGGGCACACCATTAATTTTTGTAACGATCACTTGCTTTATCTCTTCTATATTATTCAGCAATCCTATCCCCCTAACTATAAACGCCTGGCCATTGCGCACCAACACGTCGCCACCTACGTTAATATTACTTTTAGCAACTGCATTGTACACATCGAGGGAGGTCAAACCATAGTGGGCAATCTCATTGGGGTTAACCCGTATTTCATAGATTTTCTCACCACCGCTAAAGGTGTTCACATCGGCCACACCGGGTATAGATTTAAACTGCCGGTCGAGCACCCATTCCTGTATGGTATTGAGCTCCCTTATGCTCTTCAGGTTACTTTTGAGCGTGTACCTGTATATCTCACCGGTAGGCCCATAGGGAGGTTGCACATCGGGCTTTACTCCATCGGGGAGGTCTGCACCGTTAATACGGCTGAGCACCTGCTGCCGGGCAAAGGCATCATCGACATCATCATCAAAAATGAGCCTTACGTAAGAAAGCCCAAAAGAAGAAGAAGACCTGAGGTTCGTTTTCTTCTGAACAGAGTTAAGCGTCGTTTCCAGGGGTATGGTCACGAATTTCTCAATTTCCTCTGCGCTTCGCCCCGGCCACTGGGATATTATTATTATCTGGGTATTAGTTACATCAGGAAAAGTCTCAATCGGTGTGTTCCGGTAGGCAAAATACCCGATAACAGCCAGAATGCCGATACAGAAAAAAACGAGATACCTGTGTTTTAATGAAAAATAGATGATCTGCCTGATGACTTTGTTCATATTGCGTTTTTAACTCGCCATGGATGCAGCCTGAAATGTGCTCCCGGTAAGGCTTAATACCTTTTCCCTGGTTTATTCATTGTGCAGCGCAGGCTGAGATTTTGTTTGTAACTTGTTACATTTAAAATTTAGGCAAACCTAGTCAGGGGGCATTAGTTCCCACTTAATGGAAAGTTAGAGGTCGATTAGATGGGAATTAACTTGCATTAATAATCAATGGTTTAACATTCCTTTGCCTGAAATGAATGGCCGAAGGTCCTAATTTAGCAATGGCAATAGGAAAAATGCTCCGGCCGTTTGACATAAAAAGCGGTGGTATCGCGAAAAAAAATAGTGTAACTTTGTAAAATATCGCAGTTATGAATATTCTGTTAGTTGAAGATGAACCGAAAGTGGCGGACTTTATCAAAAAAGGCCTGCAGGAACAGCATTATAACGTAGAACTTACCTATGATGGGTTGTTCGGCGAAAAACTTGCATTGGAAAAGGAGTTCGACCTCGTCATTCTCGACGTAATACTACCACACATTAGTGGGCTGGAAGTATGCCGCAGGATCAGGAGTTTTAAACCCGACCTGCCGATTTTGATGCTTACCGCACTGGGAACGACCAAGGATAAAGTCCTGGGATTTGATGCCGGTGTTGACGACTACCTGGTGAAGCCATTTCACTTTGATGAACTACAGGCAAGAATAAAAGCACTCACACGTAGAAAATTACTCACGACGCCAGCTATTGTATATAAAATAGCCGATCTGGAGGTTGATAGCTACAGAAAAACCGTACACAGGGCGGGCAAGGAAATACTGCTGACTGCCAAGGAGTTTGCATTGCTCGAATTACTGATCACCAACAAAAACCGGGTACTTTCGAGGTCTTTTATCGCTGAAGCTGTTTGGGGTATTGACTTTAACCGCGGCACCAACGTAATTGACGTGTATATCAATTACCTCAGGACCAAGGTGGACAAGGGATTTTCTTCTCAGTTAATCCATACTGTAATTGGCATGGGCTACACGCTGAAAGAAACCAATCCTGTCAACTACAACTAATGCGCTTTTTACATGAAAATACGGGACCGGCTTTCGCTGCAGTTTACACTGATTTTTGCCATCTTACTTTTTGTTGTACTTGCCAGTATCTATATTTCAACTGAAAAGAACAGAAAAAGTGCTTTCTATCAGCGATTGCATGACCGCGCCCTGAACATTGCTGAACTATTTCTCGCCGAGGACAATTTGTCATCAGAGAAATTCAGTGAAGTTCAAAAAAAATACCCCCTTTATTTGCCAGAGGAGGTTGTTGCCATATATGACGATAAAGACAACCCGGTATTTATTAAGCAGAATACTTATCACTGGCCAGCTAATATAATTGATCAGGTAAGAACCAGAAAATCAATTCAATATAGCACAGTAAAAACCCAGGTCGCTGGGATATACTATGCCGATAACTCCGGGAATTTTGCCGTTCTTATTTCGGCAGAGGACAAGTATGGCTACATACGTATGAAACAGTTGTTTTGGGCAATGACCCTGACATTTTTCATCTCCCTGTTTATCATGTTCTTCCTTGGCAGGCTGTTTGCACGTATTGCGCTGTCACCTATCACGAGGGTAATTAATGAGGTGAAGATCATACGATCCACCAGCCTTAACAAGCGCCTGCCGACCAAGGTAAGCAAGGATGAGATCAACGAACTGGTAGTGACCTTTAATAACCTGCTGGAGCACCTGGAGCAATCGTTCGAGGCTCAGAAATCATTTGTGAATAATGCATCGCACGAATTAAGGACACCCCTTACTTCTATTATTGGTGATATTGAGGTTACCTTTCTTTCGGAGCGAACCAATGACGAGTATAAAGATACCTTGCAGCGGGTGCTCATTGAAATGGAAAAACTCAATGAGCTCATCAACAGTCTTTTTGAACTTGCCCAGGCCAATATAGATGTGAATGAATTTGAGGAAATAAGGATGGATGAACTTATTTGGCAAGTGAAGGACGAATGGATGCACAAAGTAGCCGGCAGCAACATTGAGCTGAACTATAACCTGCCGCAGGACCCGCAGAAGTTCACAATTATTGGGAACAGGTACCTGCTTTATATTGCGCTGGGCAACATTGTAAAAAACGCCATTAAATTCTCTGATAATAAAACGGTTACCTGCAGTATTCATTGCGAAGGAAATAATACCATTATCAGTATCAAGGACAGGGGTATTGGTATACCCAGGGAGGACATCTCCAAGATCTTCCAACCGTTTTATCGGGGCACCAATTCAACCGGGTACAATGGCATAGGCATCGGGCTTTCCCTCACCGAAAAGATCTTCAGGCTCCATGACATCTCCATTCATGTAAACCCCGACTATACCAATGGTACTGAGTTTATCATCACCATTCCGGTGATCAATGGGGAAAAGTGAGAGGGGATAAAAATGCTAGTAGCAAAAATGGGGCAACCTCCAGTACATCCCTGTGAAAAAGCCTTGAGCAGATTCGAATCTGCTCAAAGCCATGCCCCCATACTTGAACCATTTGAACATCGTATATTCGTACGTGGCGGACACAAAACAATTTGATAAATAAACAACCGATGAAAAAAGCAATTTTGATAGTACTGGCAATGGCAACATCATTCTACTTTGGCTTTGCGTTCAAGACAATGGTTACCAACCATTTTAGTGGTAATACCCAAATGAAGCGGGTAACCGGCATTGGGGGCATTTTTTTTAAGTGCAAGGACCCCAAAAAAATGAGAGAATGGTATAAAACGCACCTGAGCATTAACACCAACCAATACGGAGCTGTGTTTGAATGGCGACAGGCTAATGACTCCTCCAAAAAAGGTTTTTCGCAATGGAGCCCATTTAATGAAAAGACAAAATATTTTGAACCTTCGACAAAGGAGTTTATGATCAACTACCGTGTTGAAGATTTAGGAGCTCTGGTCGCCGAACTTAAAAAAGAAGGTGTTACAATAACCGATACCATGGAGACGTATGATTACGGTAAGTTTATCCATATAATGGACATTGAAGGCAACAAAATAGAATTGTGGGAACCGAATGATATAGCATATGAAAAAATGGGCAAACAGTTAGGGGCAGAGACGACTAAGTAGTGTCTGTCACCCCGTTCTTCGTAGTCTACTAACAACAAATATAATAAAAGTTCGCCGTAGCTTTAGCTGCGGCGAGCACGGTTGCCTCCCAATAGCCACCGGAACTGAACCGACGAGTTGGGCAGCCAAAGTTGTGACAATCCAAGCGGTCTGAATGCCCGCCGGAGTCAGAGACACCGCCGAACTGTGATTTTTGCTTTTCTATATCCAATAATTCAAAAAACGTGATAGACTAATGAGAACTGGCTAACGAGAGCCTGCTATTTTCTAACCCCGGTTGGTAATTTCAAATTTGCCAATGAAGAGCTATCAATTTTTTCACCCTGCTCATTATAAGTCACTGAATAAATTGGTTTGTCTTTATCATAAAATACTTTCCACCTAATTTTGCCGGATTCATAATATGAAATATCGAAACCATCCTTCAAGCCATTTTTATAGAATGCTTTACTGAGTTTCGCACCTCCACGATAATAAACGGTTATCACTCCCTCGGCTTTATGATTATAGTAAAAATTAGTTACTGCTTTATCTTTACCAGTTGAATCCCAGAATGAGCTTACAAAGCATAGCGAGGTATCGTATTTATAGTAAAACGTATCATATTGCCATTTGGCAAAGTTGTAATGAATTACCCAGTCAAGAGTGTCTCCAATTTCGCCAGAAGTATAAATTTCAATAGCCGGTCGGTGTTTTTTTTGACAACCCAAATTTGTCGACGTAATAATTGCCAGTAGAGAGACGACTGTGATTGTTGATTTCATATTTCTATTTTTTCGACCTCGGCTCCGCTGCATAGCGGTAGATTACAGGAAACATTATCACTATTTTTTAGAATGTAAACTGTCGATTTTTTTACCCTGCTCGTCATAATTGACTATATATACTTGCTTACCCATTTCATAGAATAACTTCCATTTCATTTTACCAGAGGTGTAATAATGAATGCTAAGTCCGTCATTCAAATTATTTTTATACATAGTTTCACCAATTTTAACTCCCCCAGGAAGAAAAACTGTGGCTAGGCCCTCGACCTTGTTCTTATAAAAAAACATAGTAATGGCTTTGTCCTTGCCTATTGAATCCCTGTAAGCAGTTACCAAGTACAAGGATGTATCCGGTTTGTAATAAAATGTGTCGTATTCCCATTTGGCGGAGTTATGATGCATGATCCAATCAAGGGTGTCGCCAATTTGGCCTGAATTATATATATCACTGACCGATCTATGCTTTTTCAAACAACCCAAACTTGCAGTCATTATTATTACATGCAATAGAGCAGTGGTGTTTGTCAATTTCATATTTCTATCTTTTCTGATCCTGCTCTTCGTAGTCTCTCATAAACAAATATAATAAAAGTTCGGCGTAGCATTTGCTCTGGTGCCAAAAAGCGATTTCATTATTTCCAATATTTCATAGGATGTAATATGCTACTGAAAATGAGGTGGTCGGATCATCTAAAAAGTGTGCTATCCAATTCAAGGGAAAGAAAATATTTACTTAGCGAAGTGTCGCTCCCAGCACATAAACGGACTCCTTCCTTTTGCCCAATCTTGTATAGATATGCATAACCACCAGCGTTTAAATTATATTCAAAAGTGTCACCGGACACAACAATTTTACCCACAACGCTACAAGTATAATCGGAGTGTTGCTCATAATCTTTCTCAACGTCTACTACACTCATTTGTTGTAATAGATTCAACAATTCACCTTTTGATGGCGGGTTCCACGATGCGCATAATTGGGTTTGTGTAACTGAATCATTATTTACTCTTCTATATGACAAAATCATTGAGTTTGAGTCTATATGAAAAGCTCCTGTATTTTCCGTGCTCTTGGGATAATTGCATGAAAGTAACCAGGCCAATACACCACCAATCAACAAGACTCTACAAATTGTCCAAGTTCTTTCTTGAAACCTTAGCCTCATCTCCTGGCATTTTTTTTGCAACGTCTTCATAATTTTCCGTCCTTCATGGTCTGCCCAACCCAAATATAAGCTAATCTCAACTTAGCGTTACGGTATAAACAACGACACCTTTCTAAAAGCACAACAGGCTGCCCCATAAGGAGCAGGCTGCTATATTTTTAAACTGAGTACTATTAATTCTTGTTTTCCACCCCTCGTTCGTATGTCCAGTTCTTAGCACTCTCCCAACGAGTCTCTAAACCGTTTTCAATAATTTTATCTGAATATCATATTGCGCCATTGCTATCTGTTTTACGCCTTGAGGACCATTTATCTTTAAAAACAATCAGATACATTACAAACAAAACAAAGCAAATATAAAATTTGATATTTACATCTCCCTGATAGCGGTCTATGCCATAATCTCCCTGCTTCCCTATCAGGTCACTTCTTGTCCACATCTTTATAGGTAATAAGTATGTGTATTTTATAAATCCAAGTAACGCAGAACTATTGGGATCTACTATTCCAAAGTCTCTGCTTGGTAAGACGTTATCATACTGCATATCCATATAGTATCCCACACCTTGTTCATTGTAGAAATTAATCATTTTATTGTAATTAAATATCATTATCCACGTAAATACTATTAGCTGAATATAAAATAGGTGAAAAATACTTTTTCGCATTTTTTTGATTGATAAATCATACAATATGTAGGCAGAAAAAATTACAGTATCTAAATATAAAAATTGTATCAATGCCCTTAGTATGGCATAAAAAATTATGTAAATTGCACTTCCGATACTTGCACTTCTGGCATCGCCAAACAATTCCGGCTCATACATAGACTGCATATAGTATATCAATACAATAAAATAAAAAAATAATGATATTTTATTAGTTTTCTTCGTCATGTATTTTCAAAAATTCAAGCGAAATAGTAAAAAAAATAATTGGGGGCCGTCCCGTTCTTCGTAGACTGATAACAACAAATATAATAAAAGCCCCCTTTTTTAAAGCAAAACAGGCTGCCCGGTAAGGAGCAGCCTGCAATATTTCTAAAATGAATACTATTAATTCTTGTTTTCAACCGGCACTGGTGCAGGGCTGGTGCCTTCTGCGGCTGGCGCATCGCTTGATGTTGCTTTTTCGATCTTGTCGAATGCAAAAATGAGCGAGAAACGAACTGTGTTGGATAGTGGGTTACGGGTAATACCGGTGCCCTGTGGTACGATGTAGGCGGCATTGATCTCAAATACGTTGTAACGTACGCCGAGGCCGCAGGTTATGAACTGGCGGTCACCGTTGCTTTTATCTTCATAAAAATAACCGGCGCGCACTGCGAACTGATCCTGATACCAGTACTCAAGTCCGAGAGAGATGTCGAGTTTCTTGATCTGGTCACCACCCTTGAAGGAAGAGAAGATACCTTGTACAATCGCAACCTGGCTGTCGGAATTATTCAGTGCTGGTACCAACAACTTGTTGATATCAAGCGCTGCTGTAATTTTATTATACTGGTCGAACTGAGAAGTATAGGCAGCTCCCAGGCCAAGGTTCATAGGTATGAAATCCTTACGGCTGGAGTTGTAAGATATTTTAGAACCGAGGTTGCTGGCCACTGCACCGAGGCTGATGGTGTTGCTTTTTGAATCGGTGAGTTCTTTCTTCTTAGTGTAATACACACCCAGATCTGCACTGAACGCATTACCCGGCTTGTAGTCGGTACCCGGAAGGTAGCTAACACCAGAGGCAATGGCCGAATGGATATAGCGCAAGCTCAGACCAGTTGAAAGGTACTCCGACAATTTGCGGGAATAACCAACATCGAACGAATATTCACGCGGCATACCGGTACCATTAGGGTCACCTGTATTGCTCGTATAGTTGATGTTACCGAGAGAGAAGTAGCGCATAGAGGCGCTAATTGCCTGTTCGTTATCCTTCCCGAATTTTGCAAATCCTGAAATGTATGCTAGGAATATATCGGGCACCAGATCTTTGAGCCACGGAGTATATGTAGCGGAAACCCCATAGTTCTTTTCAGAAAAAGGAATTTTACCAACATTCCAGTATTGAGCATTTGCATCCGGAGAAACGGCTATGCCGGCATCTCCCATGCCACCGGCACGGGCATCGGGGGTAATTCTCAAAAAGGGTACTGCGGTGGTAACAAATGAAGCGTTCGTGCCATTATAATTCGGCCCTGTTGATTGCGCCCCTGCATCGAGGGCCACTAGCCCGGCTATCAGCGTTAGTCCTGCTAAAGCAAAATGTTTTGCCATTTTGTTATTATTATATTATTTAAAGTTTCGCAAAAATATTCCTTTTTCTCAAATCCTGCAATATTATTTGGCAGAGCTACAACGTATTAACGCACAATTACCAGCTTTTGGTATGCAGAGGACTTAAAACCTTTTTCAGTCGTGATATTTAATCGATATACATATACTCCTGCAGGCAATAAAGATCCGTTATTGTCAGTGCCATCCCATGTCAATTCGGTGCTTCTGCTGCTTTGCGGTGTAAATTGCTGCTTAAGTGTTTTGGCTAATGCCCCAGCCGTGTTAAAGATATCAATTTCTACATTCATCTGCTCATCGGGATGATTGTGCTCGAATACAAAGTGTGTAAGACCACTGAACGGATTAGGGTAATTGCCCAGGTTTTGGATATCTACTATTTTACCGTCAATTACAACGAAATCGACTGTACCCTCACCAGGCCTGTTATTGACATCCCATGCCCTTACGGTTATGGTGTGCCTTCCATCGGGTATGCCCTGAATAGGGAAACTTACGTAACCCTGCTGGTAGGTATTAGGGGCTGTCTCGTAATAGTCGTTAAGTATGTATGCCTGCTCAATGTTGCTATCGAGGTAAGCTAACAGATTGTGACCAATACTATAGCCTGAAACATTAATTCCGGTTTCAGACTTTAGATCAACAAACAACGAAGTATTTGTGCCTGTAATCCCGCCATTCACAAAAAGGCTATCATTGATATATGCTTTCACTACGGGGGGCGTTGAACTTACTACGGGGTTGTCAGAGAAACCACCAATAACTACCGATGTATCTGCACCAGCAGCATCAGTTATGCCATTTTCGGCATAGGTACTTAACTTACCCTTGCCAAAAACATAGTTGATATCTTTTGGAGCGATAAAGGTGAGACTGAATGTTCCGTTTGTAACAGTGACCTTACCCTTATATACCAGGTTGTCCTGAATAGAAAAGGTCTGGTGGCTGCCATCGTAGGAAGTAATAGTTGTGCTCCTTGCCTTATCATAATAGGCCACTGTCAGATTGCCGTTAAATGTGCTGATCGTTTGACCGTCGTTATCACGTACACTTCCTTTAATTATATACTTACCTAATGCCTTGATCGTATCTGCCAATTCCATTGATGCACCATCAATCATGCTGTCCAGGTGAACATGATGTTGTGGGAAATCAGGAGTAAGTGCAGGATCGCCCAGTAAAGCGAACTTGCGAAAATTGGAAGTCTCGTCGGCACCGGGAGTGTTTATATAATCGGAATTCTTACTAATACGGACTGCATCACCAAACGTGTTCCAAACGCCGTTTGCATTTCTGGTAAACTGACCGCTGATAAAATCCTTATTCATTGGCTCATTCCAGGTAGAAAACACAGCACCAGTTGTTGTAACAATAGCAATTACGCCACCACCTTCGCGAAGCACCAATTGTTCAGCAGCTGATACGTTTTGCGGGTGATCGAACTGCCCGAAATCGCAGGTGGCTGTTGTCATAAATGGCAACATGTTGGCATTATTCCAATAATTAAAATCGTCCTGCGTCAAAATTCTTTCACCGGCCCATACCTGCGGGTTTCCATGGCCATTATAATTGACCATAAATACACCTTTATATATCTGCTCGTTTATTGAAGAATTCGCATTCGGACATCTTACGCCCGCCGGAGTCGAAACCTTGGGTATTGCATTAACGTATACCTTTTGTTCGTTATAAAGTCCTTTTGCTGAACCTTTCACCGTGTTGGCCATAGACTCGGCATCCAACATGTGGTTACCGGCTCCGTCATTATCGTCTGCCACAAACATGGCACCTATTCTCCAAGGCCCCAGGGTTGCCGCTGCTTTGTAACTGATGATCTTATTGGCTGCGATCATTGCATCGGTTGCATTGCGGCAGGGAATACGCCCAACACCCACGTCGAGCGTATTTATGATACCAAAATTCTCTACATTTTCATTGTCATCAAGAAACCCGAAAAAATCATCACTAACAAACCCGTCCAGATCACTGGAGTCATTGGCCGTTTCATAGGTAGGTACAAAATTGGTGTTGTTGGCTACCCTATTCTTGTAGTCATATGATGCCGTACCATATAACAACAAGTATTTTGGCATATCAGCTACATTGGTATCTGCACGTTTGTAAAACATACGTGCAAGATCCCTGATAGCACTTATATCCTGACCGCCAGAGGAGAATTCATTAAAAACTTGGTCCGTTGTGGCCAACAGTACCCTCATGTTGTCGTTAGTCTCATGAAAATCGCGTACTTTCTTAGCTGCCTCCAGAAAGGCAGGGTTTACCACAATGATCAGATCGACCTGTGGGCTTCCATGTAAATTCTGGTTGGGCACTGAACCAATGAATTTAGGCGTAAGCAATGAAGTGCTGTTAATAACAGCAAATTCATGCAACATGGACGCATTCTGGGCGAATGTATAGTTGCTTCCGCTGAGCGCCCCTTGCATAATTTCCGGCACCTGTGGATTGGTGACATCCCATACGCTTGTATTGCCATTTGCACCAGTGAGCGTATAACCAGCAATTCTGCCAGCACCAACTGTTTGCCAGTCCCTGAAACTCATCTGGCTGCCCGTAATTGACAGCGACCTTCTACCATTTAATTCAATATAATCGAGATAAGCAACTGCTGAAGGATCAGCAGGGGAAAAATTCAACCCAATATTTGCGGTACGCGAGTTACAACCAACTGACTGGGCAAAACCGCCGTGAGTCATAATGGCATCGCCCTTAGTTGCAGTGTACTGAAAGTCGGCGTAACCCATAGGTGCACCGTTCAGGGTGAGACTCACAGAACTACCCGCTGACTGTTGCGTACAACCAAAATACAGTTTGCAAAACAGATTATTTACTACATCACCGAGATCAAAACTAAACGTTTGCGTAGTGCCTACCTGAATAGAATACTGCTCTCCGTACCATGTCTTGCCGTAAGTAGAATTGTTCATCAGATCTACGTCATGAGCGAAGTAGTAATTAAAAGAAGTAGAGTTATAATTGGGTGTTGGAGCTGCAGATTGCACCTGAATTCGTTTACCTGTTCCACTATTAACTGAAACAAAGTAATAAGCACTATCGGAATAGAGATTCTTCTTATGAATAAACCGCTGGTTTGCGCTATCCTTACTCCACCCCATTGGGCCAGTCGCATAGAATATTACATTATCGCTATTATTGAATTTACCATCGCCACCGTCATTCACCAAAATCGCATTTTCCGTAAGGTCCGTTAAACGAGGAACGGCATTATTTTCAGAAAGCATGTTTCCTCCGTTACCAAAAACACGAATATTCGTGGGATCAATAGTTGAAACATCTATACCCATAGCAGAGAAAAAAGCAACATCTAATTTATAGAAGCCAGTTTCAGCAACACCAATCTTAAACCAGGTGCCTGTAGCCAGCACAGAATTCAATACGTCGGTGGAAGTACCAGTGGTTTTCGCGGCGGTAGCGGTTTGCTCTTCGATATTAATAGAAAAGCTACTGAGCTGACTAAACTGGCCATTCCCCTCACCTTTAATATATACAGGTATGCGAACAACGGCGAATGCACGTTTACGTTCCATTCCCATCACTAACTGAAACTTCTGTGGGTCACCTTTTTTTGCATCGGCTGGAAGTGCCTGTCCATTAATACATAATAGAGATGATAAAGAAATTTCGGGACGAGCGTAACTTTGCAGCCAGATCCTTTTAGTAAAATAACCTTCTCTAATATCCTTCTGTGTTACCTGGCAAACTTCAGTATAGGCCCGGGCCGTGCCGAAACCGACCAATAATAAAACCAGCAGGACCGGAAAAAATTTTACGTTGTTCTTCATTTATAAAAAAATAAATAATTTTGAATCCGAAAACAGGATGCTCAACTAGTCAAAATTAGTTAAAAATAAGCTACATTCAACTAAAGCGCCCTCGAAATAACATAACAACAACGTCATTTTTTGCATAATATTTTGTCACCTGTTAGCGAAATGTGAAGAAATATTTAAAGGATTTTTCTTTTTCTGCCGCTAATGCTTGAAACTTTCAAAAGAAAGTACTAACATTGTTCCTTCTTTTAGGAGTTGATCAATTGAATACCGTTAAATATTTTAGCTTACTTATGAAACGAAAATTAATAATCGTCACTTTGTTTTGTGTTGGAGCGTCTACACTCCTCTCGTCGTGCGAATCTTCTTCGCGCAAAAGAGGCAGGGGAGATGGTGTTTCTCCGACTACAGGATGGTTTTACAACGATAGGCGCTTTGGAGGTTATGATGTTGCCGAGTATACCGGTCAGCAGACCCCTATAGGGATGGTGCTGGTTCAGGGTGGTCGTTTTACTATGGGTGCAAATGATGATGAAATGCCGACTTTGGACAACAACAACGTTAGGCGCACAGTTTCTGTATCTTCTTTTTACATGGATGAGACGGAAATAACCAACAAAGACTATCGTGAGTATATATATTGGTTGAGAAGAGCCTATATTAATGACCTTCCGGAAGTAGTATGGGCAGCTGAACCAGACCAGACAGTTTGGCGTTCGCCGCTCGGTTACAACGAACCATTTGTAAAAAATTATTTCGCCCACGCCGCTTATAATAATTACCCTGTGGTAGGTGTAAACTGGTATCAGGCAAAAGACTTCTGTACCTGGCGTACTGACCGCGTGAATGAGTTTCTCCTTATTCAACACGGTGCATTGGGTCCAAACTGGAACCAGACGGGTGAAGACGTTTTCACAACCGAATCTTACCAGAACGCTCAGTATCAGGGAACCTTGGGTGGCAACCTGAAAGCTGACCTTGACCCTAACGGATCAGGAACAAGAGCATTAAATATGTCAGACGGTATTTTTATGCCTGACTATCGCCTTCCAACAGAAGCTGAGTGGGAATATGCAGCATTGGGTATTGTTGGTAACAACCCTGCTCCAGAAACCAAGCGTCGTCGTGGTGAGGAAGTTTTTACAGATCGTAATACTTTACCATGGGGTCCAAGAAACACTGCACGTTATGACATTCACAACATGTATCAGGGCGAAATCATGGGTAACTTCATGAGGGGCAAGGGTGACGTAATGGGTGTTGCAGGTGCATTGAATGATAATGCTGACATCACAGCTCCGGTTAAGAGTTACTATCCTAATGCATGGGGTTTGTACAACATGGCAGGTAACGTTAACGAGTGGGTTATGGATACTTACCGTCCTAACTCTCACGAAGATGTTGATGAATTCCGTTCTTTCCGTGGTAATGACTACATGAAGAAGGCTAAGCAAGAAGATGGTACTGACGAAGAAAGAGACAGTACTGGTCATATCCCTTACCTGCACGTAACCAACGAAGACGTTGCTAACTCAGGCAGGTTCCGTACCAGGACAGCTAACCTGTATGCTTACAAAGATGGTGATACATCTTACGCAGGTGGTGCTATGATCTCCGGCTTCTATAAATTCGGTGACAATTCTCTGATCAACGATTCTACTAAAGTATACAAGGGTGGTTCATGGGCTGACCGCGCATATTGGATATCTCCAGGCGCACGTCGTTTCATACAGGGTAACCTTTCAACAAACACTATCGGTTTCCGTTGCGTTGTTGACCGTTTAGGTAGCCCAAGTGGTAACAACGAGCAGGCTGGTAACAGTTTCGGTGCTCAGAAGAAACACAGAAGATAATTTTAATACTGAAGATAATTTTTACAACCCCTTTCCTCAACGAAAGGGGTTGTTTATTTTTGTGAAAGGGAGATAAAATCAGGTTTTCAATTGCCTGCCTTTATCATTTTCCTATGCCGGCCACGAAAAATTGAGTCCGGCATTTTCAATTAACATTATCAATCTCATTACAGTGGAAATAGCAGAGTTATATAAGATCTATTTACAACACCCATCGGTACAAACAGATACCCGGAAATTAAAAGCGGGTGACCTGTTTTTTGCGCTCAGTGGACCCAACTTCGATGGGAACGCATTCGCTGCTGATGCGCTCCAAAAGGGAGCAGCTTTTGCCGTGATTGACAATCCAGCCTTTGCAACTGGTGATCGGACGATTGTAGTGAACAACACACTGGACGCACTCCAACAGCTCGCAAAATACCACAGGCAGCAGCTAAAAATCCCTTTTCTGGCAATTACAGGCTCAAACGGGAAAACGACCACCAAGGAACTCATAGCCGCTGTACTGAGCCACAAATATGTTACCTATGCGACTGAAGGCAACCTCAATAACCACATCGGGGTACCGCTTACCATCCTGAAAATTAATAGCGATGCCGAAATTGCCATTATTGAAATGGGCGCCAACCACCAAAAAGAGATAGCCTCTTATTGCACAATTGCCCTGCCTACTCACGGCCTTATCACCAACTGCGGCAAGGCCCACATTGAAGGGTTCGGAGGCGTCGAGGGTGTAAAAAAAGGGAAGGGCGAGCTCTATGATTTTCTCCGGGAAAGCGATGGCATAATTTTCCGCAACACTGACCTTGCTTACCTCAATGAAATGGCGCACGACATAAAGCAGCAGGTAACTTACGGTACTGTCGATGCTGATTATACTGGCTCTGCACATATGGAGGGTGTATTGCTAAAAGTAGATGTGCAAGTGGGTAATAAAATACAGACAATTGAAACCAACCTGGTAGGAGCTTATAATGCACCAAATGTACTCGCTGCTTTTGCTGTTGGAAGCTATTTTGGATTGAGAATTGAAGCGATAAGTAACGCCATTGCGGCTTACAATCCCGATAACAGCCGTTCCCAATGGATAGCAAGAGGCACCAACAGGATTATTATGGATGCCTATAACGCCAACCCTACAAGTATGAAGGCTGCAATTGTCAATTTTGCAACTGCCGAACTTCAAAACAAAATGCTCTGGATTGGCGGCATGAAGGAAATGGGAGTGTATGAAGCGGAGGAACACAACCAATTAATTACAATGATCTCCGGATACAGTTGGGAGGGCGTAATATTGGTTGGCCCGGAATTCAGGAACCTGATACATAGTTATCTGTGGTTTGAGACGTCCACCGAGGCAGCAGCACATATCAAACAACATGTTCCTCAAAACTGCTCCATCCTTATTAAAGGATCGCGTGGCAGCAAAATGGAAATAATGGCTGAAGCATTGCCCGCCTAATATATAGACCAGTTCCACATCGGCATTTCAATAACCGGCGCATTCCGCTACTTCTAAAATATTTGTGTAGGTTTGCCGCCGGTTCTACAACTAAAAACTATTATGGATAAAATTCTCCTGCTAAAAAATAAAATTAAGGAAGCCCACCTGGGCGGAGGCGCAAAACGCATTGAATCGCAACATAAGAAAGGAAAACTTACAGCCCGTGAACGTCTTGTACTTTTACTGGATGAAGGCTCGTTTGAAGAAATTGGCATGATGGTTACTCATCGCAGCCGCGATTTCGATATGGAGAAGGAAGTGTACCTGGGTGATGGTGTAGTGACCGGATACGGCACCGTAAACGGACGTCTGGTTTACGTTTTTTCTCAGGACTTTACGGTTTTTGGTGGCAGTTTATCAGAAACACATGCCGAAAAGATCGTAAAAATAATGGACCTGGCTATTCAAAACGGAGCTCCGCTAATTGGGTTGAACGATAGCGGTGGTGCAAGGATTCAGGAAGGTGTTGTATCCCTTGGCGGCTATGCTGATATCTTCCACAGGAATGTAAAGTCATCAGGAGTTATCCCTCAGATATCGGCCATAATGGGGCCTTGCGCCGGCGGCGCAGTATACTCTCCTGCAATTACCGACTTCATATTGATGGTAGAAAACACATCTTACATGTTTGTAACCGGCCCTAACGTGGTTAAAACGGTGACTCACGAGAATGTAACCAGTGAAGAACTTGGCGGAGCGCACACACATGCATCAAAATCTGGCGTCACCCACTTTGCGTGTGCAAATGAAGTTGAGTGTATCGAAAATATCAAAAAACTGATTAGCTACATCCCGCAGAATTGCGAGGAAGATGCTCCTGTATATGCTTATGAAGCAGGCAATGAAAGCAGGCCGGGTTTAAACAATATCATTCCTGAAAACCCCAATCAGCCATACGATATTAAGGAAGTGATTGAAGAAGTAACCGATTCAGGCTCATTCCTGGAGGTACACAAAGACTTCGCTGAGAATATTGTTGTGGGTTTCGCCAGGATAGGTGGAAGAAGCATTGGTATTGTAGCCAACCAGCCTTCTTACCTCGCCGGTGTACTGGATATTAATTCCAGCCGCAAGGGGGCGAGATTTGTACGCTTTTGCGATGCATTTAATGTACCGTTGCTGGTATTGGTAGATGTACCAGGATTCCTGCCAGGTACTGACCAGGAGTGGCACGGAATCATTATTAACGGCGCTAAACTGCTGTATGCACTGAGCGAAGCGACTGTACCGAAAATAACAGTAATCACCCGTAAAGCTTATGGTGGAGCCTATGATGTGATGAACAGCAAACACATTGGTGCCGACCTGAACTTTGCCTGGCCCACCGCAGAAATTGCAGTTATGGGCGCGAAAGGAGCTACTGAGATCATATTTAAGAAGGAAATAGCCGAAGCGGCCGACCAGTACAGTAAAATAGCAGAAAAAGAGGCTGACTATATTGAGAAGTTTGCAAACCCTTATGGCGCGGCAGCCCGTGGTTTTATAGACGAGGTTATTATGCCGGAAGACACGCGCTCGAAGCTGATAAAAGGCTTTAAGATGCTGGAGAACAAAGTTGCGGTTATGCCAAAACGCAAGCACGGCAATATACCATTATAACAACCACCTATTTGAGGTAAAAGACATCATTTTTATCGAACTTACTGAAACCCGTTCTGTGAATATTTTTCATTGAACGGGTTTTTTAGGTCCCTTTATGCGATAAGGAACGATGGCAAAATAAAGTACACCATCTGTCTTGTTCTTTTCCATTTCTGCTTTGTTGAAAAAGTCTTTAAATAGCTCACTATTCGCAGATTTTTCATCTCGCATAAAAGAAAAATAACTTCGCCATATGGTGTACTTTATTTCGTCAACGTTCCTAAAAGAAAAAATATAAAAACGGCCGCTGAAGCAAGATTTATTTCGATAATTTCGTTTAGCCTCAATATGATGAAAGCTAGCCTACTATCTGCACTTCTTGTTTTAATTGCATTGCACACTTGTGCTCAAAATGTATTTACAGTATACATTAAAGATAAGGCCAGCAAGGAACCCCTTGCTGGTGCAACAATTAACATTGAAGGCACTTCAGTTGGCACTTCCGCAACGCCTGAGGGAGTTGCTACCCTTACAGGAATAAGCAACGGAAAACAAGTTATTCACTTTAAGAGTGTTGGGTATGTCGACCTATTTGATTCTGTTTCATTTCCACTGGTCACCCATGACACGATAACTGTTTTCATGGACGCAGCCAATGAAGAAATGGATGAAGTTACTGTTAGCTCTACCCGAAGCAGTCGTACTATTCAGGATTTACCGACAAGAATTGAACTGATCTCGGGCGAAGAACTAGGTGAGAAAAGCAACATGAAACCGGGTGACATAAAAATGGTATTAAGTGAAAGTACCGGTATTCAAACGCTTCAGACATCCGCTACTTCGGGTAACTCAGCCATCAGGATCCAGGGAATGGACGGCCGTTATACGCAGATACTCAAGGATGGATTTCCATTATATGATGGCTTTTCAGGAGGGCTTGGCCTGATGCAAACCCCGCCGCTCGATTTAAAACGGGTGGAGATCATCAAGGGCGCATCGTCGACATTGTATGGGGGCGGTGCAATTGCCGGCCTTATAAACCTCATTTCAAAAACACCATCGCCCACGAAAGAACTACGTTTCAACCTTAATGCCACATCAGCCGGAGGGGTAGATGCTAGCGGGTTTTACAGTAAACTAAAGAATAAATTCGGAGTGATGCTTTTTGGTGCGTTCAACAGCAGCCCGGCATATGCGCCGGCAAACACCACTTTCACAGCAATACCCTATTACAGAAGGTATACGCTGAACCCCAAAGTTTTTTTCTACCCCAATAGTAAGGTAGATGTACTATTTGGGATCAACAGTATTTACGAAAACAGAAAGGGGGGTGATATTCAATATATCAATCACGGCGCTGATTCCGTTCACTCCTACTTCGAGGATAATAAATGTGAACGGATTAGTTCAATTTTTGAAATAAGGCGACGATTCGAAAATACCGGCACCCTTACGCTTAAGAACAGTCTGAACCACTTTAACCGTATCTTAAACACTCCGGCTACTACCTTCGACGGTACACAATTCGCAACTTTTACCGAGATGAACTATGTTATTCATAAAGGCAAACTGGAGTGGATTGCAGGCACTAACCTGATCACCGATAATTTTCAGGAGAGGAAATTTACAAATATTCCGCTCCGCAATTATGACATTACAACCTGTGGAATTTTTCTTGAAAACATTTGGGATGTAAGTAAGCATTTCATCCTGGAGTCGGGATTAAGGACCGATTATGTTGCAAAGTATGGAGCCGTTGTTTTGCCACGCATTTCAATGTTATTTAAATTTGGCACCCATTTTTCATCGAGACTGGGTGGTGGCCTGGGTTATAAAACCCCTACCCTGTTTACCGAAGAAAGCGAGCGCGTCGCCTACATGAACATTCAACCATTGAGCCCTACATTCAACAAATTAGAAAGGAGTTATGGTGCAAACTGGGATGTAAATTATAAAACCACATTTGCAGATGGGAAAGTTACGTTCAGTGTCAATCAGCTCATATTTTACACGATGCTGAAGGACCCGCTCCTGCTTTCGGCTGCAGCAAATAACACTTATCAGTTTGAAAACCTTGTTGCCCATTTCAATGCCAAGGGCGCCGAAACCAATATGAAAGTTGGCTATGGTCATTTCAAATTGTTCCTGGGGTATACGTTCACATACTCACTAATTGAGAATGGTGATATTTACCGGGAAACACCACTTACGCCAATGCACCATACCAATTCTGTCTTGATGTATGAAGTTGAAAACAAATGGAAAATTGGCGCAGAAGCCTATTACTACAGCCCACAACGTCTAAATGATGGTACTATTGGCCGGGATTACTGGTTGTGTGGCTTTATGGCTGAGCGGATATGGAAGCACATGTCCGTCTATATAAACTTCGAAAACCTGCTGGATAGCCGCCAAACCCGTTATGAAAGCATTTACAGTGGCACCATAGCCCAGCCAGTATTCCGGGACATTTACGCTCCGCTTGATGGCTTTGTTGCGAATGGCGGTATTAAAATAAATCTGTAGTCGTGGCTTCCTGCTTGTTTGCGCCTACATTTACCTTACTTTATTCCGACTTTTGCTGTTCCCGATGATGCAGAGATGAAAAAAATAGTTGACTGGTTCCTGTTCACAAGCTCACTCACGGCCATTTGTGCCGTTGGGTTATGCATGGCCACTGAAAGGCTGATCAATGAAACCATTCCCGCCTTGTTTAATCCGCTTCACGTGTTCGTCTTTGGGTGCACTCTTTGGGTATACAATATGCATCATGCCGTGAAAAAACTAACTGCAAAAAAAAGGAATGAAATTACTGCCTCCCGCAATTGGTTCAGGCATACTTTCTCGTGGATCGCGGGGATGTTAATGGCAATTGCAAGTATGTACGAGCTACCAGGTAGCGTATTGGGTGTTTGCGGTATCCTGGGTTTTATATCGCTTGCCTATTCATTACCACTACTGCCATTTAGCAGCCGCAAACGCATCAGGGAAATGGGCTGGTTAAAAATACTTGCACTGGCCCTTGTCTGGACAATTGTAACGTCGGTATTGCCCATACTTTACTGGCACAAAGCTGTAACAATGTTTCCCTATGAAATTGTGCTTCGGCTTGCCTTCATCTTTGCCCTCTGTGTGATTTTTGATATAAGGGATATCAAGACTGACGGAGCAAATAATATCCGTACATTGCCACAGATCATTGGCCTTGGTAACAGCTACAGACTCATTACCAGTTCTATAATACTGTTTGTTGCACTGAGTGGACTACAATACATGCGACATCCATCCTTACAAAGGCTATGTGGGGCTGTTATCACGGCCGGCATAACGCTTGCAGTTACTTCGCACCTAAGAAAACACAATTCGGAACGAGCGCATTTGATACTGGGAGACGGGGTAATGCTTTTGTACAGCTTGTTGGTTTTACTTTGGATTTGAGCGGATCAAATGAACGTTAATGCCATTTGTATCAAACCTATCAGGAATCCAAAAAAGCCCCCTATAAGTTCTATAAACCGGAATTCCTTTTTCATTACCGCCATCAATACCTCTTCCAGTTTATCGCTGGAGAAATTATTGACCTTTTCAGTAACCATTTTCTGCACGTCAATTTTGGTAGACAGGCTGTCAGCATACTTGCCTATCACTTCTGGAAGCATGATCTCGATCTCTTCCATCAGGCCTTCTTTAATTTTCTCCAATGTACCCTGCCCTACAAACATGGAGATCACGGGCATCTTTTCTTTCAATTTTACATTAAGGAAAGTGTCGACATGCTTTTCAATATCCGGCATCACATTAGCTAACTCCTTGGGGTCCTTAATGCGCTCAGCGATCTCATTAAAATGCAACAATTCATTAGCAACAACGGCTCCCATTTTTGCGGCAAAAACATGTTGGCGCTTCGGGAAAATACCCTGAATCTTTAAGCCCAGCAAGTTGATTGGCTTACGAGGATGGAATAACATATAAAATGCGATCCACGTTGTGAACCATCCCGTAAAGGCTGCAATAATGGGCTGTAACCAAAAAGTAATTCCGTGCATATCCATCAATAGAAAAAATCGTTCCGGTGCAAAGGTACGCCATCCAACGTTGTGGCATTAATTCACAACCCCATTTTAAGGCCAGTATAACAAGCCGGGCCACAAAACATTACTGCAAGCCCATATTTGCGTTGACCTGCGCCAGGAGGTTTCTTGCCGGTGCATGATCTGGTTTTAGCTGAAGTGTCCGTAATAAAGCCGCTCTGCCTTCGGCCATTTGGTTGTTTTTGCAGTAGGCAAAAGCAAGGTTGTACAATAGATCAGGATTAGAAGGCGCCGCATCAGAAGATCTTTTGAACGCAGCCAACGCCTCCACGGGCTTATTTTCCGCAGCAAGCTTCAGACCCAGGTTTACGTAGTAGGTTGTTACTTCGTATGACAGATAAGCTAATGCCGGCAGTGTCGGGAAATATTTCTGAACACTGTCGCAGTCATTCGATGCCCGCTCCATGTCGCCCACCTTAAGATAGCAAAGTCCGCGGTTGAGGTGGGCTTGCGCAAACTGATTGTTGAGTGAAATAGCCTTATCGAGATATGGAATTGCCTTCAGCGTCCATTCCCTTTGCTCTTTTTCGTCGGTCGAATTGTTTGCATGGTCAACACAAGCCATACCGGCATTGGTGTTGGCAATAACGCTATTGGGAGCTGCCAAAACATCTTTTGAGAACAAAGTTGAGTTAGACTCCCAATCTTTATTGC
>CANCOG010000007.1 GCA_947379685.1 Flavipsychrobacter stenotrophus
CCGGTTACTGTACCAGATGCATTAACACTGGCTACTGCGCTGTTGGAACTGCTCCAGGTGCCTGCACCGCTTGCCGTAGTGTTTGCCAGACTTATGGTTGAACCCGCACATGCGCTGCTGGCTCCTGTTATGAGGCCTGCTGCCGGTAATGGATTAACGGTTACAGGTGTTGAGGTAAATGCACTCGAACAGCCTGTGGTTACGGAATAAGATATATTGGCTGTACCTGCCGCTACACCGGTTAAATTGCCTGAGGCATCTACTGAAGCAACTGCTGCATTAGAAGTGCTCCAGGTACCGCCGCTTACCGTTTCTGTAAGTGTATTGGTAGCTCCTGCACACATAGTTGTTGTTCCGCCAATGGTGCCGGCTACGGCTACTGTACTTACATTTACGGTTGCTGTTGTGGTGGCTGTGCCGCAGCTGTTGGTAACTGCATAAGAAATGGTGGTTGAGCCGCTGCCCACTCCGGTTACTACGCCTGAGGCATCAACTGTAGCTGCTGCCACGTTGCTGCTGCTCCAGGTGCCGCCTGAGGTCGCGTCACTCAAAGCGATTGTAGCACCTACACATACTGCCGTCGGGCCGGTGATGGTACCTGCATTCGGTGCCGGGTTAACGGTCATCGGTGAGGTAGCTGTTGCACTCGCACAAGCGGTTGTCGCTGTATAAGAAATTGTTGTTGATCCTGCACTTACGCCGGTCACTGTGCCGGTCGCATCTACTGTTGCAATGGCCGTATTGGCACTGCTCCAGGTACCGCCGGAGGCTGACTCGCTCAGGGTTGTAGTTGTTCCTGCGCAAACTGTCGTTGCTCCGCTGATAGCGCCTGCGTTTGGTGCAGGACTAACTGTTACAGTTTTTGTTGCGTTGGCTGTGCCGCAGCTGTTGGTTACGGCATAAGATACAGTTACTGATCCCGCTGAAATACCGGTTACATTGCCTGATCCGTCTACTGTAGCCACTGCTGAATTGCTGCTGCTCCAGGTACCGCCTGTTGTCGCATCAGTCAGGGCTATGGTTGCACCTGTACACACTGCTGCCGGTCCGCTGATCGTGCCTGCGTTTGGTGCAGGGCTAACGGTCATGGCTGCTGTAGCGGTGGCTGTTGAGCAACCTGTGGTTACGGTATAAGAAATAGTTGTTGCACCTGCTGCTACGCCGGTTACGGTGCCTGTTGCATTTACTGTAGCGATGGCTGTGTTGGCACTGCTCCATGTTCCGCCGCTTACGCTTTCGGTAAGTGTGGTTGTAGCGGTCGGACAAACGGTGCTTGCACCGCTGATAGCGCCTGCATTGGCGGGGTTGCTGACTGTTATGTTTTGTGTAGTAGTTGCTGTACCGCAGCTGTTGGTTACTGTATAAGATATGGTGGTGCTGCCGGTGGTTACGCCGGTTACATTACCTGAGCCGTCTACTGATGCTATCGCTGAATTAGCCGTAGACCATGTTCCGCCTGCTGTAGCGTCTGACAGAGTTATGGATGCGCCTGTACAAACTGCTGTCGGGCCGGTTATAGTACCTGCGTTCGGGGTGGCTGTTACCGTTATTGCCTTAGTTGCAGTTGATGTTCCGCAGGCTGTAGATACATTATAAGATATGGTGGCTGAGCCATTGCTCAATTCGGAAACAATACCGCCGGAGTTAACTGTAGCTACTGCGGTATTAGAACTGCTCCAGGTACCGCCTGAACCTGTTGTGGTGTAGGCGGCTGGTGTCCCTACGCAAAGTGTAGCTGGTCCGCTGATGGTACCGGCTACTGCTGCGGGACTTACGGTTACGTTTTGGGTAGTTGTTGCTGTGCCGCAACTGTTCGTTACGGTATAAGTGATGGTTGCCGTACCCGAGGTTACACCAGAGACATTACCTGAGCCGTCTACTGAAGCTATTGCTGAGTTCGAGGTACTCCAGGTACCGCCGCTTGTCGCGTCTGCCAGGGTTATTGATGCGCCTGTACAAACAGTTGCAGGGCCAGTGATGGTGCCTGCTGTTGCGGTTGGGGTAACGGAGATGTTATAGGTAGTCTGTGCGCTGCCGCATCCTGTTGTTACTGAATAGGTGATTATCGCTGCGCCTGTGCTCAGGGCAGATACAATACCGCCGGAGCTGATGGTGGCTATTGACGTATTGGAACTGCTCCAGGTACCGCCGCCTATTGTTTCTGTCATAGAACCTGCTGTGCCTACGCAGAAGGTGGTCGGGCCGCCTATGGTTCCCGCGCTGGCTATGGCACTTACCGTTACGCTTGTTGTGGCTGAGGCTGTGCCGCAGCTGTTGGTAGCTGTATAAGAAATAGTAGTTGTGCCTGAGCTTACACCAGTTACTACACCTGAGCTGTTGACTGTAGCTATGGCTGTATTGGCGCTGCTCCAGGTACCGCCGGTGCCGGTGGTGGATAGTGTTGTGGTCAATCCGGCGCAGATGGCGGTAGTACCGCTGATCGTTCCGGCATTAGGGCCGAGGTTTACGGTTACACTCTGTATGGCTGAGGCGGTGCCGCAACCTGTGGTCACTGTATAAGATATAGTAGTAGAACCTGCTGAAACGGGGGTTACTGTCCCTGTTGCGTTGATGGTAGCTACTGCTGTATTGTTGCTGCTCCAGGTGCCGCCTGAGCCGGTGGTGGTCAGGGTGATGTTCGTGCCGGTACAGGCTGTGGTTGGGCCTGAAATAGTACCTGCATTTGGTGCGGTGCTTACGGTCACGTTTTGTGTGGCTGCTGCCGTGCCGCAACTGCTGGTTACTGTATAAGATATGGTTGCTGAACCTGCTGATACTCCTGTAACCACGCCTGAGCTGTTTACGGTGGCTATGGATGCGTTCGTACTGCTCCAGGTGCCGCCGGAGGCTGCATCTGCCAGATTAATCGTCGAACCGATACATACGGCTGACGGGCCGGAAATAGTGCCTGCGCCGGGTGTTGCAGTAACGGTCATAGCAAATGTGGTAGTTGCTGTTCCGCAGGATGTTGTTGAGGTATAGGTTATTGTTGTGCTACCTGCCGATACGCCGGTTACCAGTCCTGAGCTGTTGATGGTAGCTACTGAGGTGGTTGAGCTGGTCCAGGTACCGCCGGTAGCGGTATCAGACAGCAGGGTTGTTGAGCCCGGGCATACGGTTGACGAACCGGTGATGGCGCCTGCATTAGGTAATGCGGTTACAGTAACATTTTTTGTAGCAGTTGCTGTGCCGCAGCTGTTAGTTACGGAATACGATATTGTTGCTGTGCCTGCTCCTACACCAGTTACTACGCCGGTGCTGCTGACTGTGGCTACTGCTGTATTACCGCTGGTCCAGGTACCGGTGCCGCCTGCGGCTGTGTCTGTCAGGGTTATTGTTGATCCGGCACAAACTGTTCCTGCTCCGGTGATGGTGCGGGCATTGGCGGATGGACTTACTGTTATTGGTGTTGTCGTCAATGAAGAACCGCAGGTGCTGGCCAGAATGTAGGTAATGGTCACTGATCCGGCTGTTACGCCTGTTACTGTACCTGCTGCATCTACTGTGGCTATAGAATTATTGCTGCTCATCCACGTACCGCCTGTTACGGTGCTGGTCAGGCTTATTGTTGTTCCTGTACAAACACTGGACGGACCGATGAGGGTACCTGCACTGGTTGGGGTACCTACGCTCACTACATAAGTTGCTACTGCTGTGCCGCAGCTGTTGGTAACGGTGTACATTACGGTATCAAGGCCGGCTGTTACGCCTCCCACTACTCCGGTGCTCAGTACAAGGGCGTTGCTGTTGCTGCCGCTCCAGGTACCGCCGCTTACGCTGTTGGTCAGGGTAATGCTGCCGCTGATACATACGCTGCTAGATCCGCTGATCGTGCCTGCATCCGGCAGTGGGTTTACGGTGATATTACTGGTTGCGGTTGTTGTGCCGCAGCTGACGGTGACCGAATAAGAGATCGTTACGCTGCCTGCTGTTACGCCGGTGACAATACCTGAAGCATCTACTGTAGCCTTGGTTATATCACTGCTGCTCCAGGTGCCGCCGGTGGTGGCATCTGCAAGCGTTATGGTTGCGCCTGTGCAAACTGCTGTTGGTCCGGTGATGGTACCTGCTGAAGATGCGGGGTTAACAGTTATTGTGGTTGATGCTACGGCTGTGCCGCAGCTGTTGGTCACTGAATAAGATATGGTGGTCGTGCCCGGGGCGACGCCGGTGACGAGGCCGGTGGCGTTTACAGAGGCTACTGCACTGTTGCCGGTGCTCCAGGTACCGCCTGAGGCTGTCTCCCCAAGGGTGATTGTCGAGCCTGCGCAAACTACCGTCGGGCCGGAGATCGTTCCTGCATTGGCGGCAGGGTTAACGGTCATGTTCAGGGTTACGTTGGTGGTGCCGCAGCTGTTGGTCACTGCATAGGAAATTACTGTTGTTCCGGTAATTAAGCCGGTGACTACACCTGAGCCGTCTACGGTAGCTACTGCGCTGTTGCTGCTGCTCCAGGTGCCGCCGGAAGTAGCGTCTGTTAATGTGGTTGTTGCTCCTGCGCAAACGGTAGGTGAACCGCCGATCGCTGCCGGGGTTGGCAGCGGGTTAATGGTTAGCGGGTAGGTAGCTGTTGCTGTTCCGCAGCCATTGGTTACAGTATAGCTGATCGTTACTGTTCCGCCAGATACTCCGGTCACTACGCCGCTGGCGTTTACGGTTGCAAGGGCTGTATTGCCACTGGACCAGGTGCCGCCTGAAGTGGCGTCTGTCAATGTGGTTGTTGCGCCCTGGCAAACAGATGATGCACCTGTTATGGTGCCTGCTGATACCGCTGCTGTTACGGCCATGGCCATGGTATCGGTTGCTGTGCCGCAGCTGTTGGTAACTGTATAAGATATAATAGTTGCGCCTATCGCTACGCCCGTAACTACGCCGGTTGAGCTGACTGTAGCAGTTGCTGTATTGCTGCTAACCCAGGTTCCCGAAGAAACTGCATCGGTCAGGGTGGTAGTTGTGCCTGCACAAACTGATGTTGAACCTGTTATTGTGCCTGCATTTGCGGCGGGGTTAACGATTACAGTAGCGACTGCCCTTGCGGTGCCGCAACTGCTGGTGACGGTGTAAGAAATAGATACGCTGCCAGCGGCTACGCCGGTGACTACTCCAGTTGCGCTCACTGTTGCCAGTGCAGTGTTTCCGCTGCTCCAGGTGCCGCCGGTTGTGGCATCGGCAAGGGTTGTTGTTAAACCCTGGCATACTGTGAGGGTGCCAGTTATGGTTCCTGCATTAGGGGCGGGGGTTACATTAACCAGTGCTGTATCGAATGCTGTGCCGCAGCTGTTCGTTACTGTGTAAGAAATTAAAACCTGGCCTGTTGAAACGCCAGTGACAAGTCCCGAACTATTGACTGTAGCCCGTGCAGTATTGCCGCTGCTCCAGGTACCACCTGTGGTGGCATCTGCCAATGTTATGGTTGTTGCTGGACAAACGGTATCGAATCCTGTGATAATACCTGCATTAGGTGTTGGGGTAACGGTTACTGTGGCTGTGGCTGCAATAGTGCCGCAGCTGTTGGTAACGGTATAAGATATTACGGAAGTTCCTCCGGATACCCCGGTGACAACGCCTGTGCTGTTTACTGTAGCTACTGAGGTCGTTACACTGCTCCAGGAACCACCGCTGGTTGCGTCTGATAATGTTGTCGTCGCACCCTGGCAAACGGTAAGTGTGCCGGTTATTGCACCAGCTGTTGCTGCAGGGTTAACAGTAATAACTGCTGTATCGAACGCCGTTCCGCATGGGGTCACTACCGTATAGGAAACCAACACTGTGCCTGCACCTACACCAATTACAACACCAGTACTCGTAACGCTCGCAATAGCAGAATTAGCTGTGCTCCAGGTACCGCCGCCTGCAGCATCAGCAAGGGAATTAGTTGCGCCTACGCACACTGTCGTGCCGCCTGTTATCGTACCTGCATTTGCTGTAAGATTTACAGTCACCGAAGCAGTAGCTGTAAATGTACCACAGCTATTAACTACAGTATAAGAAATTGCTGTCGTACCCGATCCCACTCCGGTTACTACACCGGTGGAATTTACGGTAGCAATAGCTGAGTTCGCGCTGCTCCAGGTGCCGCCTGTAGTAGCATCTGTAAGGGTTATCGTAAAGCCTGTACAAACGGATGTCGGACCAGATATAGTACCCGCTCCTGCTGCATTTATTGTAACCACCTTTGTTGCTGTCGCAAAGCCGCAGGTCGTTGTTACAACATAGCTGATGGTATCAGAACCAGCTGTTACGCCAACTACATTACCAAAGCTAACAGTAGCATTGCCATTGCTGGCGCTCCATGTGCCGCCGCTGGTGGCATCTGTAAGTGTAATCGAACTGCCAATACAAACCGATGAAGGTCCCGCTATGGCGGCAACCGTAGGGAATGCACTGACGGTAACAGCATAAGTGGCTGAAGTAGAACCGCCACACGTAGCACTGACCGTATATGAAATAATAACCGACCCAGATGTACCCCCCGCAACTACCCCAGATGAATTTACTGTCGCAAGTGCGCTGTTGCTGCTACTCCAGGTACCGCCGGTACCAGTACATGACAATGCAATTGTTGCACCGGGGCAAACTGTACCCGGACCAGAAATTGTACCGGGAGTACCGGTAGATACTGTTACGGTAACAGAGTAGGTCGCAAACGAAGTCCCACAGCTTGTAGCGACCGTATAAGAAATTATAACTACCCCACTGGCAACACCGTGAACCACACCCGATGCATCAACCGTCGCAGTTGCCGTATTACCACTGCTCCATGTACCACCTGCAGATGTATCACTAAGCGTAATATTGGCACCGACACAAACTGTCGCGGGGCCAGATATTGCTCCAATTGCCCCACCGCCGCTGGTAACAGTTATGCTTTTTGTCTTATAAACGCCGGGGTATCCACATAATCCTCCGGTTGGTGGGACATAATAAGAAATAATAGCAGTTCCGGCACTAAGCCCGGTAACGACACCAGATGAATTAATTGTTGCAAGCGAAGGTGTGCTGCTTAACCATGTACCACCAGCTGTTGTGTCACTTAATGTAATGCTACCGCCGACACAAACACTTGTTGGCCCGGTAATTTCCCCAATCACTCTGTCTGGAGTACACGAACCAGCCACCGAAATACTATTGGTCCCGCACACATTTGTTCCCGTCCAGGTAACCGTGTAACTGCCTAAACTTAAACCAGTAGCTACTCCGGTTGAGGCATTTATCGTTGCAATACTGGTTGGAGCAGCACTCCAGGTACCCCCACCGTAAGTGGCACTATAAGTAACGGTCGACCCCAGAATTAACGTAGAACAGTAATTGATATTGGGATTTGGCTTCCCTATGGTATCGAAACGCGTCGCAATATACGTTCCGCAGCTGTTGGTAATAGTGTATTTTATAGTATCGATACCATCATGCAGGCCAGTAACTAAACCACTGGAACTTACCGTGGCAAAAAAGGTATTTGAGACTGACCATGTTCCGCCGACTGAAGTATCACTCAAATTAATGGAGTTGCCTACACAAACAATTGTAGGTCCAGTTATCGCGCCGATTGACAAGCTTGAACTAACCACTACAGAATGGGTCGCTGTTGCCGAACCGCAACTATTAGTTAAAGTATAAGATATGGTCGCCGAACCCGCAGCAACACCTGTGATAACGCCACCAGAGGCTACTGACACCGCTCCACTGAAACTGTTCCAGGTGCCGCCACTTCCTCCAGATGTAGAAGTATCAACCAGTGTAATGTTACCTCCAATACAAACTCCAGTGGGGCCGGTGATCGTTCCAGCATTTGGAATGGCTGTAACGGTAACAACAATGGTTGTATATTTTGTTGCAAGACCATCACTAACCTGAACGGTAAATGAGTCCAGTCCACTATAACCAGCAGTAGGCGTATATGTCATCCCCGTAGGTGTCATAACCGCACCGGTTGAAGTAGTTGAATACACTGTAGCGGCTGTACCGTGAACCGGAGCCATAAAAGAGCTCCAGGTCACTGTTTGACTAACATCAGAATCATTGACCTGAAGCTGGCTGTTAATTGATGTTGCAGACGAATTTTGACAAACAGACAAAGCCTGCCTATCACCATTTACAAATAATGGGAGGTGATTTGATGACACCAAACGAATCCGGTTATCAAGTATATCTGCAATCAAAAGGTTCCCATTATTATCAAAATGAATACCCTGGGGGTAATTAATGCCTACTGTTGCGGCAGTAGCGGCACCACCATCACCACCAAAAGTGCTGCTACCACTACCCGCATAGGTTGAAATTATACCCGAAGAATTTATTACCCTTACCCGATAATTGATTGCATCACACACATAAAGGTTCCCTGCTGCATCTTTAGTTATTCCTGCAGGAAAGCGCAACCTTGCTGAAGTCGCCGGACCACCATCACCACCGAAACCAGGTCCGCTTCCACTCCCTACAACAGTTGAAATGATTCCGGAAGAATTCACCATCCTTATTCTATGATTCCCATTGTCTGAGATATATAGGTTATTTGACGCATCCATATAAATTGAATTTGCGCTGTGCAACAAGGCATTTGTTGCAGCACCGCCATCACCTGAAAATCCAGAAGAACCGGTCCCGGCATATGTTGATATAATTCCTGTACTGGCGGTTATCTTGCGGACCAATGTGCCGTTACCTTCATCAATATACAAATTGTTAGCTGCATCTACCGCAACCCCATATGGAAAGTTGATTGTTGCCGCAGTTGCAGGGCTTCCATCACCAGTGGAAGATGCAGTTCCGTTACCACAAACCGTCGTGATTATGCCAGAAGCTATAGCCCTTACCCTGTGATTTCCGTTATCGCTAAAAAAAACTACTCCAGCTGAACTGACAACTATACATGTAGGATTATTTATGTGCGCACTAGTCGCAGGCCCACCGTCTCCGCTAAACCCGGCACTACCCACACCTGCTATCGTGGAAATGATACCAGACGTACTCACTTTCCTTATCACATGGTTTAACTGATCACATATGTACCAGTTACCTGCCGCGTCACAGGTAACATCAGTAACCTGATGCAATGTTGCGCCGCTGGCAGGTCCACCATCTCCAGTATAAGAAGCCGATCCATTCCCCACTACTGTGCTGATAATCATCTGGGCTCTCGAATTAGGGCTACCACCCAAAAATGAGCAAAGCGCAACAGCTAAAAAAATCAAACAAAAATTCCGGTGGGTACCACGGAACAGCGGGAAAAAGAAATTAGATTTCATCTTAAGATTGTTAATTAAAAGGTATATCTGGACAATTTGGTGGTAAGATACAAACAATAAGAAAAACTACCTTATATAAAATAAATAAATTTTCTTTATCATACCGATTTTATAACTAAAAGGTAATAAACATTCCAAACTCCAAAAATAAACCTTCTAATGGATCAATTCAGGTTGAAAGAGTAAAGCTAAATGTGCTCCCCTTTCCGGGTTCGCTCGATGCGTTGATTTGTCCACCCTGCGCCAATATAAACTCTTTAGATATAGCGAGACCGAGCCCTGTGCTGCTCTTTTCAATACCACCCGGCACTTTGAAATATCGATCGAAAACCTTTTGCAAATATCTTTCTTCAATGCCAGGGCCATTATCTGTAACGGAGAAATTAACCTTTTGCCCGGCAGGCCCAACCTTAATGACTATTTTACCATTTTCAGGTGTGTACTTAATTGCATTGGTCAAAAAATTAATAAGCACCCATGACGTCTTATCTGCATCTGCAAGAACAAGCGGGACATTTTCGTCGACCACAGTTTCTATAACAATGTGTTTTTGTTCGGCCTGAAGCTGAACAGCTTGTATGGAACTATTTATGATCTCACGAGCACTTACTTTTAACAATTTCAACTGAATATTTCCTGTTTCAATTTGAGTCAGGTTTAACAACTCACCAGTTATCTTCAATAACCTGTCAGCATCGTCAACTATGTTAGCTATCAGCTCCTGTTGTTCGGTGTTTAAGTCACCAACCCTTTTGTCAGAAATCAACTTCGTACTCATTTTGATAGAGGAGATCGGCGTTTTCAATTCATGTGATATGGTAGCCAGCAGGTTCGTTTTTGAAATATCCAACTCTTTAAAGGTTGTAATATTTTTCAAAGTAAATACCTCCCCTATTGCGTGGCCATCATTAAAAACCATCCGGCTGTCTGCAGTGAAATAATTCTCCTTCCCGTCTAATATTATTTTAAACGGTTGGCTTTCCGGGTTCTTTTGCAGCACGGTCCTTAGTAAATCATTATGCAATGCGACATCTGGCGCGGACTTGCCTATGATCTCCATCTCTTTAAGGTTGAACAGTCCTGACGCCATATTGTTGATGAACAGGATTTTCTCCTCATTATCCATACCAATTACGGCATCCTCCATCTGATTAATAACTGTCTCCACCCGCTTCTTCTCAAACATCAATCTGGAAACATTGCTGTTTTCATATTCGTAAAGCTTTGTTGCCATCTGGTTGAACGCATTGGCCATTTCACCAAATTCGTCGTCAGTATCCAGGTATATTTTCTTTTCGTAGTTCTTCTGGCTGATCGCCTTTATGCCTTCTGTAAGCAACTTGATAGGATTTGCAATGTATCCCGGAAAATTCATGACCAGAGTAAAGCTGATCAGCACCAACAATGTTGCCAGCCCTGTGAGCCATAACTTGGCATTCTCAGCTGTCTGCAGCGCACTGACGTTCTTTTCCTCGAGCGCGGCCTGATTCAACCCATAAATATGATATATCTCGCTATTGATTTTGTATGTAATCAGCGAATCGCGGACACCGGATTTCACCTGCTCGAAATACGCCCGCAATTGTTTTGTTGCCGCCCGCTCTCCGGGCTCTGTAAGATTTTCTTCCTGTAACTTGAGATTCGTTTCAAAAACTGTAACTGCTCCCGGCTGATAACGGATCTCATTCATTGCGTTCAGCATTTCGCTGCAATACTTAATGGTGTTATTATTTGCAGCCAGCAGGTTCTCCGTCTTTGAGGAAAGCAAATTGATGAACACAATCGCGATGATGCTTATGGTGAGCAACAGCGCAAAAAGTATGCTGATCCCCAGGGCTATCTTCGATTTAATAGTTAACGACATAAACTAAAATTAAGACATAATAATGAGGTCGGCGTTATTGCTCGTCAGCTTTTTCAATAACTGATTAAAAACATTGGTTGCCAGAATAATCTTGATCAGGCTCAGCCTCGGCTTACCCATACACACCGTAGTAATGTGATTCTCTTCCACCACCTGTGTAATAGCAGCGGCGACGTTGTCGCTTTTTAATCTTAACAATTCAGCCCCCGATTCGGTAGCCAATTTAAAATTGTTGATCAGGTGCCGCTGAATATCCAGTGGAATTTTATCGGGGCTCTCCCTCGGCGTTTCAATATACAACACCCACCACTTGGCGTTGTAGTAGCTCGCAAGCCGGGCAGTTTTTCTGATGACCACTTTCGCAGTTTTATCATTACTGCTAATACAAGCCAGAATGCGTTCATGACGGAACGATACATTCCGAGGCACCTCTGCCTCTACCTTTCGCTCAATTTGTCCCGCTACTTCTTTCAACGCCAATTCTCTTAACTGCAGGATACTCTCAGGCTTGAAAAAATTGTTTAAGGCAGTTGTAATTTTATCTGCGGTATAGATGTTTCCTGCCTTCAGCCTATTGATCAGGTCCTCGGCAGTCAGGTCAATATTTACTACTTCATCGGCCGATTTCAGTACCTGATCAGGAATACGCTCAGACACCTCCACCCCGGTTACTTCTTTTACCACATTATTAAGACTCTCTAGGTGCTGAATGTTTACCGCACTTATAACGTTAATACCTGCATCCAGAATCTCCATCACATCTTGCCATCGCTTTTCGTTTTTACTGCCGGGGATATTAGAGTGGGCAAGCTCATCTACCAGGACAACTTCCGGTTGGAGCTGCAGAATGGCTTTAAGGTCCATCTCCTCCAGCTCTTTTCCTTTGTAGAATACTTTATGCCTTGGCACCAGCGGCAGCCCTTCTGTGAGTTGCGCAGTCTCACGCCGGTTATGAGTCTCTATGAAACCTATTACAACATTGCAACCGTTCTTCAACAGCATATGTGCTTCCTGCAACATTCTGTAGGTCTTACCTACCCCAGCGGCCATACCGATGTATATCTTAAACTTCCCCTTCTTTGAGTTCCTGATCAACTCCAGAAAATGCTCAGGGCTTTTATTTTCATCTGTTTCCATAAACTAACAGGGTTCCCTCTTTAAATGAATATCACCATTATATTGCATCACCACCGGCACGTGCTCTACAACTACATTGTTGAAATCCAAACCAAACGCCTCCGGATCCGGCAAACTAATCTTATCAAGTACGAAGTACAACCGCATCAACTGGTTCTTCCAGAATGGAAGCTGATTCTCAAATGACAAAAAACTTTTCATAACCACAAACCGGAAATCGCTGCAAGACCCATGCCCGTCAATCGAACAATAGTCCCTCTTGAGTTCCAGTTCGTTGTTAGCCACCATTTCCTTCACAACCTCTTTAAAAAACAAATTCAACCTCGGCACGATCCTAAACCCTAGCCTGAACCGCACATATATCAGATCTTGCGAAGCAAGCACTTCAGTCGAATAACTCATGGTATATGGAGCATCGTCCACATCAACATGCACCAACCAGTAGGTATCAGCGCGCTTCGGCTGTTGCAGGAAAATAGATTCAATGATTCGCTGTTCCACGCTTCCTGGTTTTTCTGCCAGTGTGAGATATACAAGATGTGTTGCAAACCGTGGTACCGACATATCGTTGCTCAATTGAACGATATTCGGAATGAATTTCCTGACCGGCAAGAAATGTTTGTACTTACTCTTGAGTTTACGACCCGCCTGCCAAACATACATTACGCTTATGAGCAACAGGCCAATCAGCAACGTCAGCCATCCCCCGTGGGTAAATTTCTTCATGTTAGCGACCAGGAAGGTAAGTTCTATCCAAAGAAAAACAATAAGAATGGCATAGGTAAAAATCTTCGGGAAACGCTTTGAATAAAGATAAAATGACAATAAGACGGTAGTCATAAGCATAGTAAGCGTGACCGACAAGCCAAATGCTGCCTCCATATTGGATGACTCTCTAAAGTACAACACCATCCCTATACAACCTGCCATCATGGCCCAGTTTACCACAGGAATATAGACCTGCCCCTTAAGGTCGGTTGGAAACACGGTTCTTAACTTCGGCCAGACATTCAACCTTATGGCCTCATTGAATAGCGTATATGTGCCGCTTATCAGCGCCTGGCTCGCGATTATAGTAGCAAGCGTTGCAATTACGACACTCGGTATCAGAAACCACCCGGGGACAAGGCTATAAAAAGGCTCGACACTTGCCATCGTTTGGCCAATATGTCCATTCAGCATCACGGCCTCTCCAAAATAACAAAGCAGGAGCGAAACCTTTATAAATATCCACGCAACCTGTATATTTCTCCGGCCTACATGCCCCATATCAGCATACAGAGCTTCGGCTCCGGTGGCACAAAGGAACACCCCTCCCAATACCCAAAAGCCCCCTGGATACTGGGTGACTAGTCTAAAAGCATACATTGGATTGACAGCCTTAAGCACAGAGATATCTTTTACCAGGCTATTAAACCCAAGGATCGCTATCATACCAAACCAAACGATCATTGCAGGCCCGAATATCTTGCCTATGCTTCCTGTCCCGGCCCGCTGAAACAAAAACAATACAACTATGATCCCTATCGTGATTGGAATTATAGGCAGGTCGGGCTGAACTCCCCTCAGTCCCTCTATTGCAGACATTACCGAGATCGGTGGAGTAATAAGGCTATCTGCTATCATGAAACTTCCGCCTATAATAGCCGGCCAAACCAACCATTTCGCATGCCGTCTAATAAGTGCAAACAATGAGAAAATCCCACCTTCGCCGTTATTGTCGGCACGCATCGTGATCAGCACATACTTCAGCGTGGTTTGAAAAGTAAGCGTCCAGAAAATAGCTGACACACTGCCTAAAACCAGAGTCTCAGTGATAACTCGATCTCCAATGATTGCTTTAAATGTGTAGAGAGGTGAAGTCCCAAGGTCACCGAACACAATTCCCAGGGCTATCAAGACCCCGGCAAAAGTTACTTTTTTGATATCAATACCTACCATTGTACAAATCTATTTTTATTAAACGTCAGAATTAACTTTGCCCCGTAATACAAAAGCGGCGAGCCTGAAAACAGACCCACACGCTCTTATTAAAACACACTACGGTGGCCAGTTTAATTTCCTTTAAACTCATAATCCGGCACCAGTTCCTATAAACGGAACAACAAAGCCAATATTAACCGATCTTCCGATTTTACTAAGTCGGGAGCCCATCCGGTTGCCGGCACTGGAGTATATGTATAGCCGCTTGGCGAAGTTACCCCACCATGGCCAGCCCAATATGGGTTATCAGCTTCCCTGTGTACATACTCTACCCGAAACTCTATACTCTGGTTGGGCATCCAGCTGATGTTGGTAGAAGCATCCCAACCACTAAACTGATCACCAGGATTTGCGCTGTAAGGATGTGTACCTGCTGTTTGCGTTGGGTTATACTGATTGGGCAGCGGACTTGCATCGCCGGTAGGATAAAGTACCAGGTAACGACCGGGATTTTTCATCCATCCGCCACCAATACACCATGCCCACTTATTCTTGCCAAACCAGATGCGATTATAGGCCATTATGCTTGCGAAGTATTGTGCAGGTCCCTTACCGCCAATATCATCTTTAAAGCCATTTACACCATCTCCCTTTTCAAAACCTATATCTCCCGTCAATGAAAGCGCCATCTTGTTCACACCTTTTGTCGAACCCGGGCGGTTGTAGTACCTCCACAGGAAACTATTATCTGAATGGAACCTATGCCTGCCGAGCAGACCGGGTGCATCAGTACCATAGTAATCGTTGGTCAGTAATTTTATATTTGAATTGGGTATCCATGTGATGTTTCCCCCTACTCCGGGCAGTTGGTTAAACATACCATAACTCTGCCAGCCGTTAATGAGCCATGGCTCAATTTTCAAATGCTCAGAAGGGAAAATCTGGCAACGGATACCATTAAAAAACCAGGGAGTATTATCAGACGTGAAAGAAGCCTGATACTCCCAGTTCTCTACCTGGTAATAGGAATTCAAACCAATGTAAGACATGAACATACCGGCATCAATGTTTATACCATGCATCACATCAAAATGATAACCTGCATACGCTTCACTGATATATCGGTATACATCTGCCATGTTGTACTGGCCACGATATGGGCTGAGATCGTTGCGGGGAACAATTGTAGAGCGGGTGCCGAACTGGGTCATGATACGGCCATGCGCATTTCCAAACATGAAGTCGCCGCCAATTGCAGCACAGGAGACTTCAACCTCATCGGTGCGAGCCATTGCAGTAGAGCCAACTACAGTGTGGTCAATCGGATCATTAAACGAGTGGTTGATATTCGCATCAACCATTACGCTCCAGTTAACGTACTTACTTGTCAGAACAGAAGAATCTCTTCTGTCATTTCCGTTATACCATGACTGATCCATTCCTTCAAATGGTATTTGCGACTTGGGAATCCTTACTTCTTTTTTGGGCCTTGACTCCATTGAAATCTCCCTGTTGTCAGGGGTTGTCTGGCCGATTGTGTTTTGTGTGCACATTGCAGCTGCCAGCGCCACTAATGCGATTTTGTTTTTCTTCATTTTTTTGGTTTTTGAGTGTGTTTTAAAAAATTGAAAAATATTTTTTTATCTGAGACTATCAAGGTCAATATTCAACTTCAGTACGTTTACTCGCTCCGGCCCCATGCCAACCATTGGCCCGTCAATATGAGCCTTAACAAGCGCCTCCACTTTGCTTTTATCCAGCCCACGAACCCTGGCAATTCTTGCGATCTGGATCTGCGCGCCTTCCACACTAATGTGTGGATCAAGGCCACTGCCACTTGCGGTAACCATATCCGAAGGAATATCAGCTTTGTTAATCCCCGGGTTATGGACCATGAATGAATCAATTATTGCCTGAACTTGCACCAGGTAATCGGGGTTATCTGGACTCTTATTACTGCCGCCCGAACCTGCTGCATTATAGTTTACAGCTGAAGGACGTGACCAGAAATACTTGTCGTCAGAAAACTTCTGCCCGATGTTGGTATAATAATACTTACCCTTGCTATCCTTTATCGTAAAGCCTTCTCCCTTATTCGGTACAATCTGCGCAATTCCCCAAATCACTGCCGGGTAGATGCCCGAAAAAAACAGGATGCAGAGCAGAGTAAGTATAAGCGAAGGAATGATTTCTTTTTTCATTTGATTTCTATATTATTCAATTAACTTTTACATAAAAAGGGCAACAAACAGGTCAATAATTTTGATACCAATAAACGGCACAACTACACCTCCGACCCCATATACGAGCAAATTCCTCCGCAACAACGCACTGGCACCTATCGGCTTATACGCTACTCCGCGCAAAGCCAGTGGTATCAGCAGCGGGATAATGATTGCGTTGAAAATTACCGCTGATAGAATTGCGCTCGCCGGGCTATGCAGGTTCATGATATTGATACGTTGCAATGCCGGGATAGATGCGATGAACAGTGCCGGAACAATAGCAAAATACTTGGCCACATCATTGGCTATAGAGAAGGTTGTTAGCGTGCCCCTGGTCATCAGTAGCTGCTTGCCTATCTCCACTATTTCAATAAGTTTTGTCGGGTCATTATCCAGATCCACCATGTTACCCGCTTCCTTTGCCGCCGCTGTTCCGCTGTTCATCGCAACACCAACATCGGCCTGGGCAAGTGCAGGCGCATCGTTAGTACCGTCACCCATCATTGCCACCAGTTTCCCAAGGTTTTGTTCAGCCTTTATATAGGCCATTTTATCTTCCGGTTTTGCCTCTGCAATAAAGTCATCAACACCCGCCTTATTGGCAATATACTTCGCAGTAAGCGGATTGTCGCCAGTTACCATCACCGTCTTTACCCCCATCTTCCGCAGCCGTTCAAAACGTTCCTGGATGCCAGGTTTAATGATGTCCTGAAGTTCAACAACACCTATCACCTTGTCATTCTTGCTTACAACCAGCGGGGTACCACCATTGGTGGCAATCTCACTTACTCTGCTAGCAACTTCAGCTGGGAACTGATTTCCTGCCGCCTCTGTTTTTCTCTTAATGGCATCATACGCCCCTTTTCTGATGCGGGTTGTGTCAAAATCCACACCGCTGCTACGTGTTTCAGCGGTAAACTCAATGAACTTTGCGCGTTCAATTTTTATACTTCCGGGCTTGATATTCGCCAGCTCCAAAATAGATTTACCCTCTGGTGTCTGGTCGGCATAAGAGCTGTAGGCAGCACACTCAATAAAGTCACTTTCCTCAACACCATTCGCAGGGTAAAAGTGCGTTGCCTTGCGATTACCAATGGTGATGGTACCGGTCTTATCCAGCAACAGCACATCAAGGTCGCCGGCAGTTTCAACTGCCTTACCTGACTTCGCAATTACATTGGCCCTGAGTGCCCTGTCCATGCCGGATATACCTATTGCAGAAAGCAATCCACCTATGGTAGTAGGAATAAGGCATACAAACAATGAGATATAGGCGCTGATGGGTATCGGGGTTTTAGCGTAGGACGCGAACGGTTGCAGTGTTACACAAACAATAATGAACACAAGCGTAAAGCCGGCAAGCAATATGGTGAGGGCAATTTCATTAGGCGTCTTTTGCCTTGAAGCACCTTCCACAAGGGCAATCATCTTATCCAGAAAACTCTCACCGGCTTCGGTGGTCACCTTTACTTTAATTTTATCTGAGAGTACCTTTGTGCCCCCGGTCACAGACGACTTATCACCCCCGGATTCTCTGATCACTGGCGCAGATTCACCGGTAATAGCCGATTCATCGATAGTAGCTATTCCGTCAACAATCTCACCGTCTGACGGGATCATATCCCCTGCTTCACAAAGGAAAAAATCACCCTTCTTTAATTGCGATGAAGGCACCACCTGTATCTCATTAACGAAAATATCGCCCATCAGCACAATTTTCTTGGCCGGAGTATCTTCCCTGGTTTTCCTCAGCGAAGCTGCCTGTGCCTTGCCCCTGGCTTCTGCAAGTGCTTCAGCGAAATTGGCAAACAAGAGCGTAAGCAAAAGGATGAGAAAAACTATGAAATTATAGGCAAATGAACCCTGCCCGCTTTCGCCTGACAACACCCATCCACAAACGAACATCATGATGATTGTTCCAATCTCAACAGTAAACATGACCGGGTTGCGGAACTGGTATTTGGGATTAAGTTTAATAAAGGATTGTTTCACCGCTTCGAGCACCAGCTCTGGCTTGAACAACCCCTCTTTACGATCTCTTTTCATTGTGAATATTTTATTAGTCTTTGACTATTTAATTAAAATGATTAGTGCATTTTCATCCACTCAGCTATAGGGCCAAGTGCAAGGGCGGGGAAGAATGCGAGGGCCGCAATAATTACTTTTACTGCAAACACCAGCAGACCGAATGTCCCTGTATCTGTTTTCAATGTACCGCTGCTGGCAGGTATGAATTTCTTCTTTGCAATCAATCCTGCAATAGCTACCGGTCCTATAATGGGTAAGAACCGCGAAAACAGGAGCACGATCCCTGTACTGATGTTCCAGAAAGGATTATTGTCTGCAAGACCTTCAAAGCCACTGCCATTGTTGGCCGAACTGGAAGTATACTGGTACAGCATTTCACTGAAACCATGATAACCTGGATTGTTGAACCAGCCGCTTGCATTGTGTTTTCCTGCGGCGTCGGCAAACCACCAGCCCATGTCAGTATTATGTGCAGCGAGATAGCTGGCTACCGCCGTTCCGGCGAGTATCAGGAACGGATGGAACAAAGCAATGATCATGGCAATTTTCATTTCACGCGCTTCAATTTTCTTACCTCCAAACTCGGGTGTGCGACCAACCATCAAACCACCTATAAATACCGCCAGTATTACATAGATAAAGAAGTTGAGAAACCCTACACCTACACCACCATAGAACGAATTGATCATCATGCCCAGCATCATATTCATGCCCGAAACAGGCATATAGCTGTCATGCATTGCATTCACTGAACCTGTCGAAATCACCGTAGTAGCAATACTCCAGAAGGCAGAGGCAGTTGCACCGAAACGGATCTCCTTACCTTCCATATTACCTCCCGGCTGTGCAATGCCCATATGGGCTATAAAGGGACTACCATGTATCTCTGCGTTTATTGCAGGAACCACCAGAAGCAGAAAACCCGTCGTCATCACCCCCCAGAACACCCAGGCCAATCTCCTCTTATTACAGTAAAAACCAAACGCAAACACCATGGCAAAAGGAATCAGAATCTGTGAGATCATTTGCACAATATTGGAGAAGTAGGTAGGGTTCTCAAACGGATGTGCTGAATTGGCACCAAAGAAGCCACCACCATTGGTCCCCACATGTTTTATTGCTACAAAAGCAGCTACAGGCCCACGGCTCACGTGCATAGTGTCGCCCTGCATAGTCGTAAGGGTATCCATACCCTTAAAGGTCATAGGTGTGCCTTCAAACAAATGAATGGTCGCTATTAGGATGCACAAAGGCAAAAGCACACGGGTACAACTTCTCAAAAAATAATTATAGAAATTGCCCAAATTTTCTGTGGTCCTGTCACGCAGTGCATTAAACACTACTGCTGCAGCAGCCATACCTGTTCCCGCCGAAACAAACTGAAGGAACATAAGGCCAAAGACCTGTGAGAAGTACGATACTCCGGTTTCACCGCTATAGTCCTGCAGGTTGCAATTGACCAGGAAGGAAATAGATGTATTCCATGCCAGGTCTGGCGTCATGTTTGGGTTGTGATCAGGGTTCATGGGCAACCAGCTCTGATTGAGCAGGCAGAACATAGCCCATAAAAACCACATAAGGTTTATGGTAAGCAGCGCGACCAGATTTTGCTTCCAGCCCATTTCCCGGGCAGGATCAATACGAGCTGCCTTAAAAAATAACTTTTCTATCGGAGCAAATATGAAGTCCGTCCAGACACCCTGCCCGCCATACACCTTTGCGATATACTTGCCCAGGGGTACCGATAACAGTAATGTCGCTACGAACATTACGACAACTCCCAAAATTTGAGGATTCATGTAAAAGTATTTAGATAATTGAATTAGAATTTTTCGGGTTTAATTAAAACGTAGACCATATAAACAAAAGTCAATATAGCTACAACGAACAGACCTGCCATATCATTGATTTTTTAGTAATTATTATCGTATTTCTTCGAGCAAAAGTGCGGGTAGTAAGATTTGACAACTTTTGAAAAAGTTGTCAAATCTTGTGGAGAGCGCAAGTGTGACAAACCAATGTTTTGCACAGTCCCTAAACTTGAGAACATTCCCGTTATTATTTGTTGTTTTGCGTCTTGCCAAAAACATAATTGACTTTAAAAGTCTTATGCTCATTGTCATAAGCCGAAATGTCAGACCCGTTAAAATACTGATCGAGCATATCTGCAAACTGGCTGTTGGCGCTAAACTTGTGTTTCAGGTTGGCTTTTGTCAGCGGTTGAATTTCGCCATCTGCTGCTGCGCTGAAATAATAGGTTTTCACTACTTCAAAACCCTTTGTCTTGGTCACACTTTGCTCCTGTATATAAATGAAAATTGGCCCCGCTTCTGCAATTTGATACACGTCATTTTTGTAAAAACGATAAGTGATACCCGAGCAGTCTTTATAACCAAAGAGCTCACTTTTCTTGTACTTGTGCTTCATACCGTTGTTAGCAACTGTAACATAGGGTGTGCTACCAAAAAAATCGTGCAACTTTATTTTGCCTGGGCAGTCACTTTCATAAGCAAGCTTGCCTGCTTTAAAGTCGTTGGGGTTCATATAAATGCCACTCTTATTCTTGCTTATTGCATTGCCGGAAAACATGAACAGTCCGGCAATAAGGATCATTAACTTGTTTTTCATATAATTGATTGTTACTTGTTCTATAATAGTTTTTTTTAGTGTTGGGCGATGGGCTCAGATTTTCTCAAACCAGTCAATAGATTTGAAAAGAAGCCAGAAGCCAATGAGTGTACCCGCGATCAATACTGTTGTAACTAACATGATTTTTTTGTTTTTCTGCGTTTAAATTCTATAAATTCACTGCTACTCCACTTTACGTATTCGGCCTCATTACCTGATGCATATAAAGTGTATATAGGGTCAGGGGAATCAAGCCCAGGACAATCTTTCTTTCCGAAGCGTCTGCACCAGGCAAATGTGAAAAAGCGTACACGTATACATTTTCCATTGCATTCTGAACGACTCTGTTCCCCTTACTGTATAACTTTTCGGCCAGGGAAAAACATTGTTTCGCCTCCCGGAAATTGTGTTCCCTTATTTTGCTGAATGTATAGTCAAGAAATACATTAACTGACTTGTATACATTGGCAGGATTGCTGTTCCTTCTTAACTCCCTTGCGATGCCCGGCAAAGCCTCTTCAAGGTACTTGGGCACTTCAAATTGGTTGATCATTTTAATAACGTTTGACCCTATAAGACCAAACGAAGTGCCACAACCCGTTTCTCTAACTAAAATTGGCCCAAACCCTTTGCAGGCAATACTTCCACCACATTAACAATTTACTGAAAATCAAACCCTTACTATCATTTTAAGAAGACATTTTCTCAAAATGAGAAAATAAAATATCAAGCGGAGGCATCCATGAATCCTGCATTAAAAAAGTAGAGTGATTCCAACGATCTATGTGCAAGACCAATCTGGATGTTCAATAACTGTTTTCTCCATGCGGTTGACAATTGATCATTGTTCTTTGATAGGAAACAAAACTACCAGACAACTTGGCCTGATTATATGATATATATCAGCACGACAAATGACAGGCGTCACTTATGTTAAAAATATAACACACTAAAAAATTTACATGAAAATAAGAAATGCTACTCCGGACAAGGGGATTTCCAGCCTGACGACTACAGCATTTGATGTTTAGAAGCCCTGCGGGACTAACCTAAGAGGATTGTGAAACGCCGGCACCTATTTCAAACCGAATTCGTCAATTTTCCGGTATAATGTTGCCAGCCCTATATCCAGAAGCCTGGCGGCTTCGGCCTTGTTACCATTGGTATGCTTGAGTACACGCATAATATGCAATTGCTCCACGCGGGCAAGGTGGAATGAAGTAAGTGTGCCCTCTCCCGCTGCAACTACAGCACACTGCTGCAGTTCAAAAGGCAAACTGTTGAGTGTAAGCTCAGTATTGTCTTCCAGTATTACAGCCCGTTCAATTACGTTTTTAAGTTCACGTACATTACCTGGCCAGGGGTGATTTAAAAAGGCCTGTTCCGCCTCTGCAGATATACCGGTGATCTGTTTGTTCGTCTTAGCGGAATACACACTCAGGTAGTGCTTCGCCAGCATAAGTATATCTTTCTGCCGCTCCCTTAACGATGGCAACTGAATGCTGAATACAGCTATTCGGTAATAAAGGTCACTCCTGAAATGCCCCGCCTCAATTTCCTTTTGCAAGTCGCGGTTGGTAGCAGCAATCAAACGCACTTTTGCGGAGCGCTGAACAGTATCTCCAACCCTGTAATAGGTGCCGTTTTCGAGGAAACGCAGCAACTTAGGTTGCAGTTCAGCCGGCATCTCACCTATCTCATCGAGGAACAAAGTTCCACCCCGCGCTTCTTCTATCAGCCCGCGCTTGTCCTTCGATGCACCGGTAAATGCCCCTGCCTTATGGCCGAACAATTCACTCTCCATTATATCCTTACTGAGGGCACTGCAATTGAGCGCAATAAAGGGGAAACTGCTTACGCTGCTATTGCTGTGTATGGCTTGCGCAAATACTTCCTTGCCGGTTCCTGTTTCGCCGGTCAGTAACACCGGGGCCTCGGTAGGGGCCACCTTTCTGGCCAAATTTATTGCCGCCTTTATGGCCGGACTTTCACCATTAATGGTATCGAAACTATACTTTACTGTAAGCTGCTTTTCCAGCAATCTTACCTTCTTTTGCAGATCTATTTTTTCCACCGCCCTGTTCAGCAGTGGAATTATTTTATCATTATCATCGCCCTTCACAAGGTAATCGAACGCACCATTCTTTATGGCTTGAACACCGTCTCCGATATTGCCGTAGGCCGTGAGCAGAATAACTTCCAGGCAGGGATATTTTTCTTTCAAAACCTTGGCAAAATCCACGCCATTCCCATCCGGCAGCTTCACATCGCACAACACTACATCAATGGCTTCGCGCTCCAGAAGTTTTAACCCGGCCGAAAACATACCAACACCCTGCACCTTGTACCCTTCCAGCGAAATAATTCGGGTAAGCAGGTTTCTCAGCTTTTCTTCATCATCAATGATAAGCACATTTGCAGCCATAGTACGCGGAAATAATTGCCAAAGCTACATGAAATGGGAAAGTTAAGGCGAGAAGATTTCATCATGAAAACAGAAGTCTCCAGGCACCATCAATTACATTTAAAATACTCACACAATCTCCGATTGTTGAATTGAACTGAGTGTTGTAAGAACTTCTTAGTAAACCCGGCCCAAAAACGACAACGTAGATATTACTCTCCACAGGTTGAGAGTAATGGTACCACCATAGAAACCAATTTAATTGTTAGGGTGCGCCTTTACCTTTTCGGGGTAATATTTTAGCTTGAATATGCTGGAAATTGCGGCTTGGCGTCTCTGCGCGAAATCTTAAATCAGCGCCATTACTTGTGGAGAGGGGCCAAGTGATTCGGACTTTGTCCATTTTGTCGCCACTACTTTCGCCCATTTTTCCGACTTTTGCACCCGAAATCAATTTCCATGAAAATAGACATCCACACCCACATAATGCCGGAGCATATCCCTAACTGGTTCCAGAAATTTGGTTACGGGGAATTTATCAGGCTGGAGCACCACAAACCCTGTTGTGCCCGCATGATAAAGGGTGATAAGGTGTTCAGGGAGATAGACCAAAATTGCTGGGATCCGCACACCCGTGCAAAGGAAATGGACATGACAGGTGTAGATAGGCAAGTGCTTTCTACCATCCCGGTGCTGTTCAACTACTTTGCGAAGCCAGAACATGCGCTGGAAACATCACGATTCTTTAATGACCACATCGCCCAGTGTTGCGATCACCACCCCGACCGCTTTATTGGTATTGGCACTGTGCCTATGCAGGATGTTGATACGGCTATAAAAGAAATGGAGCGCTGCATCAAAGAGCTTAAAATGCCGGGGCTGGAAATTGGCTCCAACATCAACAACAAAAACCTGAGTGACCCATCCTTTGCACCCTTCTGGCAGGCTGCCGAGGAACTGGGTTGCAGCATATTTGTACACCCCTGGGAAATGATGGGTGAAAACGACATGACCCGCTACTGGCTTCCCTGGCTGGTAGGCATGCCTGCTGAAACCAGCCGCGCCATCTGCTCGATGATTTTTGGCGGTGTGTTTGAGCAATACCCAAAACTTCGCGTTGCCTTTGCCCATGGGGGCGGCAGCTTCCCGCTCACTATTGGTCGCATAGAACATGGCTTTAATGTCCGCCCAGACCTCTGCGCCATTGACAACAAAAATAACCCACGCGACTATATTGGTAAATTCTGGATAGACGCCCTCGTCCATGACCCCAAGGCCCTTGATTTCATTATTGACATTATGGGTCACGACAAAATTTGTATGGGCAGCGACTACCCCTTCCCCCTCGGCGAGCACCACCCTGGCCTCCTCATAGAATCCATGCCCTATGCCGCTGAAATTAAAGAGCAGTTATTGTTTAGGAATGCGATGGAGTGGATGGGGAGGTAGTGACACGCTGTTAATATTTGGTTCTTGGGTTGAGTACCAACTGGTATCCACAGGTCGAAGTTTGCAACTTCGTCCTGCAATTCTGGAAGCATTTGCTTCCGAGTACTAAAACAATAATCCCCACTACCATAATCCAGTTCAAGAAATGTCTCAACCGTTCTCAATAATATATTTTTCTCCCTAGCAAGCAACCATCTTGCAACAAAGCGCATATATTACATAGGAAAGCAAAAATATTGAATGTCCCAAATGAAAAATAAGCTGTCAATTACAATTTTCTTGTGTTTATTGGCCTACCGTGGCTTTTGCCAGCAAGCGAAACCGTTTGAAATTATCGGAGACAACATAAAGACGGGGCAGAATATATTTCTTGCTGAAGCACATGGCATTTATGAGCTGGTCCCTTTCAAAATGGCCTTGATAAAAATGGCCCTGGAAAAACATGCCATTACAGAAATAGTACTTGAAGTGGGCAAGGCTGAGGCATATATGTATAACGCCTATCTTCAAAACGGAGACACAACGATTTTTATTGAGTATCCCGACCAGGCTACCCACAACTATATGTATATGTGGAAGCAATTATACCAGGATCACCCCTTTACAATACATGGCATTGACTTCGAGCGCAAAGAATTTGTTACGGCCGTACTTTCTATCCTTAATAAAAACGAGATGGCAAAGAACACAGAGCTTTACAATTACCTGAAAATTCTTCCCGACTCACTTCAGAACCTGCAGGGCGGTAAATCAGGGTACAAATTGCGAACTGCTATTTATAGCAGGGCGGTCAACCTTTTTGAAAATAATAAAGATAAACTGCGTAACGTTCTTGGCGGCAACTACAACATCCTTGAAGATATTTTTGAAAACCCGGCAACCGAAAAAGGCATGGAGAAACGCGATGTTACTATGTGTGAAAATCTGCAGAAGATCCGCAACCCTAACGGCAAAAATTTCATCTGTATACTGGGTATCGGTCACCTGAGCATGCATTCGAAAAAATCACTACTCTCCCGCTACATCAGTGCCACAGGACAGAGTAACAATACCATTATACAAATGGTGTGCAAGAATTGCTATGTAACATCTTATTATGGTTCAAATGAGCTTACAAAGATCATGACAGACTACAATGGTAAAAAAGAAGACGTTTTTTATGACATCAGTGACAGATATTGCAAGCCAGGGTACTATTCACTCGTGAACCAAAAAGAAATAAAAGAGTTCAACGGCGAATATAATCCTATCCCAACTTTCTTTATTTTTTTCAAAGACCAGCCAAAGCAATAGTTAGGGAACGTCCTCTTCGGCCTTTTAGACGGAAGCGTTCCGCTTACGAAAGCGACAACTATAATCTCAAATCCTCAACAAGCTGGTTCGATATTTGTACCAACGGGTTCACAAATTCGGTCAGGCCCATTCAATTGGTTGACTCATGTCGCCCATCAAAAGACGCGCGCTAGTGGTAAAATATTCCTATCTTTAACTTAATAACGATTATTACCTATTTCAACTAAACCATCATCATGAAAAATTGTTTATTCCTCGGGGCGTTTGTTCGCATTATGTTTGTTTCGGTGCTCCTGTTTTGCGGCAGCCGGGCATTTGCACAATCAGGTTTTTCTACCGTGCATTTTCTTACAGATTCTACTTTTTCGTTGAGCACCTGTGCGAACATCGATTCCTTCTCGCTAGACTCTTCGCTCGCAGTGCAAGACGACGGTGGTATCCCCTCTGATCCAAACCATATATTCTGGTACTCGTTACTTGCGCCTCACCATGGCTCCCTTATCATGCCGCCAACCGTTACCTCTATAGGCGGGCATAGGATGCCATCCGGAGGGGGGTATATTCACACTCCTGGATTTACGGGCCTGGATACCTTCGCGATACTGGTAACAAGCGATTACGGCGATACCGAC
>CANCOG010000008.1 GCA_947379685.1 Flavipsychrobacter stenotrophus
GAGTAGCCGGTTAATGCTTTTATCTTCCTTTGAAAATGGCTCCTGTTTATATTCATTAATTCTGCAAGCATTTCTACAGAGAGCTGTGCATCGTCTAAATGTTCATGAATTATTGTATAACATTTTTGAGTAAATGGATCGGTGCCCGAAAAACGTTCTTCTATGCTTTTTTGCTCATTCTCTGCTTGCTGTCGGAAATGGGCTATCTGTTTATGAATAACCTGCAATTGGTTGTTTACTAGTCCTACTAATTGCTCGGGGTGATACGGCTTTGACAAATACACCTGCGCCCCTTCCACAACACCCTCCGTTTTTGATTCGGCCGATGTTTTGGCACTCAGGATGATGACCGGAATATGATCTGTCAATGGGTTTGACTTCATTCCCTTTATCAACCCGATCCCACCCTTGCCCGGCATCATCAGATCTGTAATAACCAGGTCGGGGAGTTGCGTTGCAAAAATGGCTAATGCTTCATTGCCATTTATTGCTGTAATAACATTGAACCCCTTTTCCGCCAATAGTATTTTGTTGAAATTTAGAATGTCCGGATCGTCTTCTACAAGCAAAATTGTATTTTGGTCTTCGGTAGTTTCTTTGATAACTGCTGTTGCTTTCTGAGGATGTTTTAATCTGAACTTTACAGTAAACACAGAGCCCTTGCCGGGTTCACTTTCTACTTCTATGGTGCCATTCATTAATTCAACCAGCTCTTTTATCAATGAAAGCCCTATACCTATTCCTTTAATACCAGCTTCCTTATGCTCTTCGCTCCGGTAAAACCGCTCAAATATTTGGGTATGTTCCTTTTTAGCTATACCTATGCCTGTATCCCATACATTAATGATGAAACCTGTTGCCTCGTCATATGCTTCGCTTGATACTTCAATGCCAATTGCACCTCCCTGCGGCGTATATTTTATAGCGTTTCCTACCAGGTTGCCAATGATCTTTTCCAGTGCGTCACTATCAAAAAGAGTGTTTTGTGTGTAGTGCTCTACCTGTTTTGAAAAAGCAAGGTGCTTTTCCTTTGCCTGTGCATCGTATAGCAGTACAAGTTCATTAATAAAATCGATAGGGTTGCCTATATGTTCATTAAGTTGATATTTAGCCGCATCAACTTTTGAAATAGCCAGCATCTGGTTAATAAGATCATTCAACCGTTGCGTATTACGTTCGGCAATACTCAATTGATGAACCAACGCAGGGTCATCAATTTTGCTTTGCAGTACATTAATTGGACCTTGTATCATGGATAGAGGTGTACGGATCTCGTGGGCTACATTCGAGAAAAAGCGTGTTTTGGCTTCGTCGACCTTTTTCTTTATCCGGTTATTGAAAGTCAGGTAGCTGAATATGGCAACGGTGGCAAATATTACTACTATCAGAACAATGATGACAAAAAGAATAGTTCCCCTTTGTTTCTGCAATTTCAATTCCTGTGCCTGAATAGTTTCCCGGTTCTTTTCATTTTCAAATTGCTTGTCCAGTTTCACCACATAGCTGTTAAAATCGCTCTTACTCAGCGAATCATTCAGCGTAGCGTATTCGTAAAGATAGGTATAGGCATTTTTGAAATCGTTGATGGCTGCATATGCCTCAGCCATTGTACCGCATACATGGGCAATTTCCTTTGTCGAACCATACTTTCTTGCAGCGGCTTCTGATAAATGGTAGTACCGGAGGGCTTCGTTATAGTCCTTTTTCTCCTCGGCAATATACCCAAGGTTAAAGGTCGCCTTATAAACCTCAGATTCCTTACCCAATAGTTTCCAGATATCGTAGGCTTTACGATAGCAATAAGCAGCAGAATCGATATTGCCCATGGTTTCCAGTACCACCCCCTTGTTGAGGTAATAGTAGCCTTCGATCGCAGTGTCGTGGGTTACCTGGAAGATCTCATTAACCTCGTTGAGTGCAGTTAAAGCACTAGTGTATTTTTTTTGCTGCCTGCACATAGCAGAGAGATTGATCAGCGTATTGCACACATCTTTATTCTGCTTAAGCTGCCGTAGTAAAACCAATGCCTTGTTGTAGTAATTTTCTGCTTCAGCAAAATGCTCCTGACTCAAATAAGCGTAACCTATTTCACCATACAGATAAGCAATTTGTTTATTGTCGTCGGGTGCCTTGCACAGTTGCAATGCATTGAAATACAGGCTCACGGCCTCTTTCTTTTTGTTGAGCCGAAACAGCGCCTTACCCTTTAAGCCAAGCGCCCTGATCTCCGATTGAATATCATTATACTTCTTTGATTCAGTTAAGGCTTTTTCCGAATAGAATAACCCTGAATCAGCTTCATTATTATTAATGAAATCCTTTGCTTTCTCTAAAACAGGTTTGATATCTGCCCTTTGGGCGAAGCCGTTGAAGCTCAAGATCAGGCACAGGAACAAACCACAAATTTTCCAAAGTGACTTTAGGTTTAACTTCATGGCAGTATCATAAAAAGTAGGTTGAAGCAAAACTAAGGAACGATGGGAAAATAAAGTACACCATCGGTCTTGTTCTTTTCCATGCTGCTTTGTTGAAAAAGTCTTTGAATAGTCCACTATTCGCAGATTTTTCGCCTCGCATAAAAAAAAATAACTTCGCCATATGGTGTACTTTATTTTGTCAACGTTCCCTGGTCAGGAACAACGAGACAATATCAATGGGGATGGCAGCACCATCTAAACGCTAATTCAATGGCGCTAATCCATAAAGAAAGGGCCACAAGTCTTTTTGTGGCCCTTTCTTTATTCAATTAAATATGCTGGTTGGTATATGTTTACATCTTTATAAACTTACTGTTCCCGGTATTCCCTGATCCAGCAAGCCTTACATAATAAATCCCTTGCGGCAACCTACTGATGTCCACCTTTGTTTGACGAGAGTCGATATAGCCGTGCATTATGCTGGCCCCCATTCCATTTGTAATAACGTAAGTATCAAATGCGCCGTTTGCTGCGTCAATGGTGAGTTCGTTATTAGCGGGGTTAGGGAATAAGGTAAACTTCCCACTTAATTTATTAATGTCTTCTACCAGAGTAGAAGATTTTGTAGAATAATAACCACTGCTTAAACCATAATAGCCAGAACTTTCGGTATAGTGGAGGCTTAATAGAGGGGCATGAGTGCCGGCCACATACCACGAATAATACCGGCTACCATAGTCGCTGGTGCCCGATGAAAGGTGCTGCACCAGGTGCTGCTGTTCAAATACCCTAACTACATTGGTATACGTACCGGTAGGCAGCATCAGCGTGCCATAGCCATCATACTGGAAGGTATCCAGGTAAGTGCCATAGCCACCACTGCTGGTATAGTCCTGATGGCCCGTATCGGTGTGCGTACTATTGTAGGTTAAGGGATAATACAGAAAATCAATTGGGTTAGTATAGTAGTTGCGGCTGGCGTAGTATTCGCTACCATTGTACACAAAGCCGCCGGTAGAGGTAGTATAGTAGCTATAGTTGCCATGCCCATCGGTAGCAGCTATATTACTGCCCGGGAACGAATCGCAATATGGCGTTGAAGTGCAGGCAACATACGTGGAAGTGTCCATGGAAGATTGTGTAAGAAATGCAAAATTCCAGGTTACGCCAGCTCCTGTAGGCCCCGTAGTGGTGATAGCAGAGCCTATGCAGTAGTGAAAGTTAAAAACATCGCCCACTACAGGATTGGTAGTAGCGGCAGTCAGTGTTGGTTGTGCCCATAGTTTGCTGAACAGGCACATAGCGAAACCAAGGAGGTAAAAAGCTTTTTTCATAAGATAGAAATAATTTTGTGATGCAAAACTAATTGATAATTGGCAAATCAGCAATAACTGCCTGATATCAGCTAATGAAACTTCTCGCCCTTAGCCAGCATTTCCAGGATAATGTTCATTCGTTTTTCGCGGGTCTCCGGTTTTTTGGCGGTTTGAAGCCGCCAGGTGATCGCATATTTGTTGGTTTTGTTCAGCGAGTCGAAAAAGGCTTTGGCCTTTTCGTTTTTTTCAAGGAGTTTTAGAAAATCGTCAGGGGTTGTGGAGTTGGAAGGTGAATCATATGCGGCGGCCAACCGCCCGTCTTTCTTTGCTTCTTCAAAGGCCTGCAATCCTGCGGCTTGCATTCTGTTTTCGTTGGTAAGCCGTTCAATATGTTCGATGTTTCGTTTAGACCATATACTTCGTGCCCGGCGTGGCGTGAATTTCTGGATCCAGGAATCACTGTCGAATTTCTTCTTTTGTCCGTCGATCCAACCATAACAGAGTGCATCGTCGAGCGCTTCTGCGTAGGTAACGGTTTTTTCACCCGAGTCTTTATTAAAAATGCGCAGCCAGATACCATCGGACTTTGCATGATTGGCCGCAAGCCATTGCTCCCACGCATTTGCAGACGCAAATGATTCAGTGGGAGCATCTTTCTTGTTTTCTATTGCACTCATTTAGGTTTTGTCCATTTAATGCAGGACAGCCGTCTAACTTACGGAAATGTTTTTGAAAATGGATTGGGAAATGCCCAAATGCTCTGTGTTTGAGTTTTAAGCAACTTTGCCGGGGGCGACTATTACTCAATCATTATCATTCGCTTGCTTTCTGTGCCTGAACTCGTGGTAAGTTGGTAGAAATAAACCCCTGCGGGCAGGTTGCCTTTATTAAATGTTAGCTGGTGCAGTCCGGAATCGGCGTTTCCTTCAATTGATGTAGTTACTAACTGTCCGAAAGCATTATAAACATTCATTTTTATGTAGCCCGGCTGCTGGAGGTAAAATGAAATGGTTGTAGTGCCACTAAAGGGGTTTGGCATGTTTTGGTTTAAGCAATTCACTGCCTTGTTAGTTGTGCCGGTTACGCCAAGAGTGGCAACCGCAGCTGCACTTCCTTTAATGATCTTATTGAAACCAACGGCGTTGCCGCTATCTGTTAAGTACTGCCATGTACCTCCGTATTGCCCCCTGCCCATTTGTCCCGTCGGATTGACCCTGCCCGGTAAAACTTTTTGAGGTGCGTTTTCATTGTTCGTTGCAATACTGGGACCAGATGCTGACCAGGACAGCCAATAAGTACCGGCAGTCAGTCGTAATGCAGGGGACAAATGTAGTTTCAGAAACATAATTGGTCTCTTATTTCCAGTCAGGCCACCGGCGCTACTGTCAATAGGAAGTACATCTACTTTATATATGCCGGTGAAGCCTGTACTACATAAAACATTGGTAACAGTATCTCCCCATATTACACTCCCACCCAACCCCGGCGCGCCATTGTACACCTGAAGATTGCAATTTAGAAAGGTGTAAGATGGCGAGGAGCCATATTTAAACTCATAAACAACAACTGTATCAAACACCCATGTACTGTCGGCAGGTACAGTAAAAACATCTGCTACCCATTCAGACTTTGCCCTGGTGTTGTTCCAGCCATTATATAACATATGTGGCGCAGAACAGGAGGCTGGCGCTCCCCCGAAACCAATATCAGTTATGAAAGCAGTATCTGCCAAATAGACTCTTTGCCCAAGTGCAGCAAATGAACATGCAGCCCATAAACATATCACCAGCGCTATTTTTTTCATGCCTATGTCGTTTTATGAATACCTTTATTGTAAATGTAATATTATTCCAAAAACTCCCGATAGTTTTCTGATTTTTATTTCGTGTGCAGGAAAAGCCATATTCAGTGAAGGAATAAAGGAGTATTCGCTTTCCTCCCCAACATGAAGTCGCAAAATGCGACTCCTTGTTTTCGGCATTCCTGATGTGGTCGAAATTTACGGCCGGATGAAGTACAAATTACTTTCACTGCCATCTAGGGCTACGATTTACTGTTGATCGCTTGTACCACACCATGATGCACCGAAAACTTCATCGTAGAAATATTTACGTGCAGCAACAGGTAGGAATCTCTAAAATTGTACTTAATAGTTTTGCAGCTTTCTTTTACAAACTTGTCCATTGCCAACTTTAAATCCACGTCCCTCGTCATTCCGTCTTGTTCATTTTGGAAGATCGACTTATGAAAATTGTAGTAGGCCACGGTGCCATCGGGGCAAACGACAATATCGGTTAGCCCTAAATAAAATTCACCATCGGGGGTTGGAGTGCCACCAGGCATTGATTTCAAATATTTACCGTTGCATAATGCCTGCACAATGTGTTTTTGTACGATATTACCTAACCGATAAGGAGGACGTTCAAAACTGATATTGGTGGTATCAATGCGTACCGGGCTAAGTAAAGAGTTTTCCCATATCACGTCGCCTTTTACAGGATCAGAGATCTTGAACGTGTCCTTCTTACCCATATCCTTTAGCGTTACTGTCCTATTATCAAATACGACTTGCTCATTCTTATTTTGGGCAAAAGTGCAGAGACTGGATAGTGTGCCCCCCAATAACATCACCACAACGCCAAGCATCATAAATCTGTTAATCCGGAACATATGCTTGCAAAATTATCGTTTAAATATAATTATCACCTTCCCAGCATGGTGTCGCAATTTGCGACATCAAGTTTCAAATCCTCATTCAGCCTATATAAAATGAACGGCATTCAGACATTGAGCCATTTTTAAATTACCCTCCCCAACCCTCTCTATCCAAACTCCGATACTGTATCGCCTCGGCCAAATGCTCCGGCCTTATGTTTTCACTTCCATCGAGATCGGCAATGGTGCGGGAGACTTTGAGGATGCGGTCGTAGGCGCGGGCGGAAAGGTTAAGGCGGTCCATGGCGGTTTTCAGAAGTTTGTGGCCTACTTCGTTGATCACACAGACTTCCTTCAGCAGCTTACTGCCCATCTGGGCATTGCAATAGATACCGGGGTTTTCTGCGTAACGGGCGGCTTGTATCTCGCGGGCCTTGATTACCCGCTCCCTTACGGTTGCGCTGGGTTCGCTTGTTTTTTGTGAGGATAGTTCGCTGAAGGCGACGGGTGTTACCTCCATATGCAAGTCTATGCGATCGAGCAGGGGACCGCTGATCTTATTGAGATAGCGTTGTACCATTACTGAGGAGCAGGTACATTCTTTTTCGGGATGGTTGAAGTAACCGCACGGGCAAGGGTTCATAGAAGCAATAAGCATAAAGCTCGCCGGGAATTCAATGCTGAGCCGGGCACGGGAAATGCAGACTTTCCGCTCTTCCATAGGCTGGCGCATTACTTCCAGCACGGTACGTTTAAATTCGGGCAATTCATCGAGGAACAAAACACCATTGTGCGCCAGCGATATTTCGCCCGGTTGGGGCATGCCTCCGCCCCCGACTAACGCGGCGTCCGAAATTGTGTGATGCGGGCTCCTGAACGGCCTTTGGGCCACCAGTGAGGCATTGCCGGGCAGCTTACCTGCAACCGAATGTATCTTGGTTGTTTCCAGTGCCTCGTGCAGGCTAAGTGGTGGCAAAATAGTGGGCAAACGCTTGGCAAGCATGGTTTTGCCTGCTCCCGGAGGGCCAATGAGGATGGCGTTATGACCACCGGCGGCGGCTATTTCGAGGGCGCGTTTTACATTTTCCTGCCCCTTAACGTCATTGAAATCTATTTCAAAATGAGTCTGCGCATCAAAGAATTCTTCGCGGGTGTTTACCTTAACTGGCTCCATGGTGCTGGTGCCGTTAAAAATGTCGATCACTTCACTTATTTTTTCTACTCCGTATACCTCCAGGTTATTGACCAGGGCGGCCTCACGGGCATTTTCCTTGGGTACGATCAGCCCCCTGAATTTTTCGGCGCGGGTTTGAATGGCTATGGGCAGGGCACCCTTAATGCCCTTGATGCTGCCATCGAGCGACAGTTCGCCCATGATCACAAATTCATGCAGTATTTCTACTGGCACTTGTCCGGTTGCAGCCAATATGCCAATGGCAATTGGGAGGTCGTAGGCGGCACCGGCTTTCTTAATATCGGCGGGTGCCATATTGATAACGATCCGCCCACGGGGACGTTCGAAATTATTATTGAGAATGGCAGAGATCACCCTGTCGGTACTTTCCTTAACGGCGTTATCGGGCAGGCCTACAATAAACACGCCTATCGTGCCACCGGGTGTATCTACTTCAATGGTAATTGTAATTGCATCGACTCCATACACTGCACTGCCGAATAGTTTTACTAACATGGTATTGATTCTATGATGATGGGTATAAAAGTAGGGAATAAGCTTTAAGGCCGATACTACACCCCAAGATTTTAAACGATTATAAACGAATCAGATTTATCAACATCTGCTATAGGAGGGCTCAATGCCAATAGTCGTGGCGCAGTTTTTACTGTCAATACTATGGTTTGCACATGCAGACCCATGCCACCACTATATGCGTATTTATTTACTTGTTATTCTTTTGTTTATGTCTTGTGCACCTAAACCGGCTGTGGAAACCGATCTTGCAGGCGTGAAGGATACTACACTTTTTCATGAATTTACGGATAGCCTGCAGGCGGCCACGTTGCGGGGGCAGAACCTTCATGAAGAGCTTGTGGCATTTGCCAAAACACAGTTGGGCGTGCGGTACAGGTATTGTTCCACCGACCCGGTAAATGGCTTCGATTGCTCCGGATTTGTAAATTTTGTGTTCAATCACTTCCTCATACATGTGCCGAGGTCGTCGGTAGAATTTACCAACCTGGGGACTTCAATTGACCTTAAAAAAGCACTTCCAGGCGACCTCATATTGTTCACCGGTACCGATCCGCGCAAGCCTGTTGTAGGGCATATAGGCATTGTTATTGCCAACAATCCGGATAGCCTGAATTTTATTCACGCCTCATCCGGGGCGGCTTATAGCGTAACTATTTCCCCACTTGACAAATATTATATGTCGCGGTTCGTTAAGATCATCCGGCTGGATTATTAATCCGCGATCTATTTGCTAGGTGCCAATTCGCTGAAAACAATCTTGCTTCCAGCAAATATCTTATGGTTTGCTTTCTCAAAATCTGCGTCTGTCGCCTCGAAAATATTGGGCACATATTTCTGTGGATTCCGGTCGAAGAGTGGGAATAAACTACTTTGGATCTGTACCATGATCTTATGGCCCTTTTTAAAGGTGTGATTGATGTCCAGTAATTCAACATGTACATCAGTGGGAGTGTTGGGTATAAACGGCTTGGGGTGGGAGAAATCATCCCTGTACCTGCCCCTGATATAGCCACAGCGAACCATTTGCTGGTAGCCATTCATTTTTATTCCCGGCTTATCGGTTGGTTCGGGTTTTCTGTCCATGGGAAGCACGTCAATTACTTTTACAATAATGTCCGCATCGGTGTGGTCGGTGGCGAATTTAAGGAATGCATCGATCTTGCCTGTCATTGTCAAGTCCTCCTTCAAGGTATCGGTCAAAAATGTGAGTACATCGGGCCGTTTGGAAGCGAAGCGCTGGTCATCGGTCATGAAACTTTTGGGGACAAAGAGATTGAAATTGTCCTGTTCAATGTAAGGCACAGGTTTTGCGGGATCGCTCACAAAATCAAAGGAGAATGTACTGTTAGCCGCCGGAGCAGATTCGGAAAGTTGCTCGCCCCTGTTCAACCAGAATTCATGAATTATAGTTGAGGGCTTTTCTAAAAGATTAGCCCATACCTTAGTGCCGGTATTAAAGAATGCAACATTGGGAAGGCTATCATCAGGACCCTTATTCAGATAATGCTGAAAGAACGCAAACTCTTTCCCATAGTAATCTTCGTTGACATTTATGCCGTAAAAAATATTGCCTACATAAGTCATACTATCATGGTGGGTATAGCCGCCATGGCTCCACGGACCCATGATGTAGCGGGTAGCAGCCTTATTGTTGGGTGCGATGGCGTTATAAGATTTTAGGCACCCGTACATGTTTTGCTCGTCGTTCCAGCCACCAACAAGCAGGATGGGGCAGTTCATGTTTTTCAGATATTGGGTTACGCTACGTTCCTTTCGTGCCGCATCATAATCGGGGTGTTGTTTCAGGTATTGGTAGAAGTAGTTATCATCGGACAATAAGCTGCCGTAGTTCGATAGCGCGCCTTTTTTAAGGAAGAAATCATAACTGTCCAAGTCCAGCTTGTTCATGTAGTTCTCGTAAAAGGCGAAGTAGTCTTTCTTGCGTTCCCACCAGGGACCAGTTTCCCTTTTCGTCTTGTGGGTTCCGAACCAGTCTATAATAGGCAGATAGGCCAGCGAGAAAAGTCCGTAACGGGTGAAATCTTCAAAGTAAAGATCCATACACGGCATGCCAGATTGCACAGCCTTCAATGCTGGATGGCGTGACACAGCACCCATTAGCGCCGTCCACCCCCGGTAAGAATGGCCATACATGCCCACATTGCCGTTGTTCCCTTTTACATTTTTTACCAGCCAGTCAATAGCATCATAGGCGTCTGTTGCCTCGTCTGTCCGCTTCGGGTCTTTTTGACTATACACCGGATTCATATTGATCATGTCTTCACCATCGCTCATTGCACGCCCCCGTAAATCCTGGTAAACAAAAATATACCCCTCGGCAACAAGCAGGTCATTATACATTAACTCATCCGTCATCTCAGTGCCATATGGCGCGCAGCCATACGGAGTTCGGGTGAATAGAATCGGATATTTTCTGTTCTTGTTTTTGGGTTGGTAAATGGCGGTATACAGGGCAACGTTATCCCGGGTTTTTATATACACTTCTGACTTTTCATAGTCATTGATGGTCAGGTTTTGTGCATGGGTAATTGTGGCAACAAGAAGGAGTGCGCATATGAATTTCAGCTGTTTCATTTGAGTGATTTGTATTGGTCGACAAAGGGCAAAGTACGTTGCGTGAACATCTTAAAAGTCACCCGAAACACGTGACTTTGTTTATCGGGCTGCTGCATTCACCGGCTTGATTAACGTATGCCTTTTATCCAGTTCTTCACATCCCGGAAAACGTCGTCCCAGTGAAACTCTGGCTCTTGTTGATTCCCTTTTTCATCGTACACCTGTTTAAAGAAATTGTGGTCGTAGCCGGCGTAGAAACGGGCAGTCAAATTAGTCTTATGGTTACGTGCAAAATCCAGCGGGATATTTTTGTTGTCCAGTTCGCCCGGACTGCCCAGTCCATTGATCAGTAAGATGGGCATTTTCGTTTTCAGCAAGTAGTGAATGGAAGACGGGTTTTCGAAGCTTGTCCAGCGGCCGGTATTTTCGTTGTAACAGTCACTGCCGTCGCCACTCTTGAGCATTTTATCATGTAATTTGTATACGGAATCTATTTTCATTGCGATGTCAGCCGGCGGTATGGGGTATGACAGCATTGTGCTGAGGTACTCAGCATATATTCCATAAGCGTTTGCCTGCGCATAGATAAGCCCCTTAATGTGCTTTGGATATTTGTACGCCACATAGGCCGCTACCAGCGCCCCCTGCGAGTGCCCGAATACATAGATGCTGTCACTGTTTACCCAGGGTTGTTTTGCCAGATATTTTATGACCCTGCTGCAATCGCCGGCAAGTTTGTACAAGTTGTTATTGGTGACATACTTTTCCGGCGGTTGGTTCAAAGAATCAAGCTGCAATATTTGTCCGCGCCTGAGTAGTTCCTGGCTTACATCAGCTTCTGTTGCAAATGGTTTTATGCCGGGTTTGGAGATGATGACCACGTTAAACTCCTTTCGGGTATTACTGTCAATAGAAAAAGGAAAAGGCGGGAAGAGCCCCTGCGCCGTTTTCGTGATCAAAGGCACAGGGCCGGAACCGGTACAGAAAACAATTGTTTTTTTCCTTTTGTCAGGCGCTGTTGCCAGGAAGTAAATTGTATCCGTTTTGGTTTCGATAGAAAACGCTTTGAGTTTCATCTGCGTCAAGGCACGCGCATAGTCACTTTCCTGCGCGCTTGCAGGGAATATCCTTAGCAGGCAAGCCAATGCCATCATACAGCTGCGTTTATTGAGAAGTCTATTTGTAAAACGCTTTCGAACTAGCATAGGTGTTGGGTTTTATCAATAGTTACCAATATTGATTCCAAAAGTAATATAAATGATCTGGCCCGTCTCGTTAATTGACGTTAATGCTGCCGCTTGACTTTCGCGTGTATTGCAAAACAATAATGGACTTTTATATAACCACTTACAAGATGTTTGAAGTAACCCGGGACAATTGTCCGTCTCCTGATATCCGTCGCAACCGCCCCTACCAAACATTAAAAAAAAGAATTTTCAAACATTTCCTAACGAACCTTCTGTGTACTGCGTCCTATATGTACAGCCCCCTGTAAAACGCTTGTATGAACAGAACATTGAAAATATTATTGATCGCTTACGGAGTTGCAGCAATGCAACTTACAGCCTGTCACAAGAGTGACAACAAGGTTGTGAGCATCAATACGATCAATAGTTCTACTGGTGCAAATACGCTGAACGGGATGTTTGATGGTTTACATGGCAGTTTCCAGAATTTCACTGTTACTGCCGGTACAGCTAAAAAGATCAAGGCATCTAATGGCACCCAATTGAGTTTTTATCCAAACTCGTTCAAGGATGCTGATGGTAATATACTTTCGAATACTACAGTTAATATTCAGATCACTGAAATGTATGCTGCCGGACAGGCTATTGAAAATGGAATGACAACCATAGCTGATGACAGGATATTTGGTTGCGCAGGACAGTTGTACATAAAAGCTTCTGCCAATGGGAAAGAAGTTTTTGCAAACAAATATGGCATTGGCTTCAAGGCAGCCGCAGCAAGTACTCAGTCCATGAATTTGTACTACGCCAATTCTAATAATGCTGGCCCATTTGTTACCTGGACACCCGTTACCTCCGCTCCTGGCACAGTGAGTGATGGCACTACAATTGATAGTTTCACTATTCTCACTATTGACCCATCTGGTACAAATGTGGACACTATGACTTTCCGGACTAATTACAACAGGTTCGACTCTTGTAGTAGTTTTAATAAAATAAGCTGTGGGTACTTCCTTGCTTCAAATGGAGTGACAACAAACGTAACAGTAAAGCCTTCAAACCCTGTTTTTAATAATTCGAATACTGTTGTATATCTGCATTTCCCGGGCACCAATTCATTAACCACGCTCAATGACTATAACTCTGTAAACAACTCATTTGGCCTGAGTGCCGGCTACGAAGTTCCTGTGGGCACCAAGGCGGATCTTGTTATTTTATCCAGCATTGGCACTAGCTATTATTTTTACCTGCAAACCGGAATCAATATCAGCAATGGTATGAATTTCACCCCTGTTCTATCACCAGCCTCTATCACCCAAATTCAAACAACCCTATTATCTCTCTAAACCCTTAAAAGAACTGATCATGAACAAGCATCTCAAATACGAACTTCCACCATAAAGGATAAAGATAACCGTCGTACTATAACCCTCAATCTATAGCCCTTTTCGTTTAAATCACTAAATACCCAACCTATCAATCGCTAATTACTATAAACCTTTTTCAGAACCCTTAACTGTGAACCCTGTTTCTTTTACCTGTCAATTTTTAAAGACCCTGTCAACTTAGATGAACCTAAGCCCCTAGTTCAAAACCCTTTTTTCTATGATCCGTTTACCAATTGAAACAAAAAAACCTTAAACTAAAAATTACCAAAGTACTTATAAACCCCATTTCACTTTTAACCTAAACCCTGTTGTATTTCTGTAAACCCGCTATCATAAACCCTTTTAATTTGTAATCCCGAAACCAAAATAATTTAACCTGAACCCACTATCCTGAACCCTATTTTTCTGTAAACCCAAATTGAATAAACCCGCTGATCTTTAACCCTACTGACTCTAATTAATTTAACTGTAAACCCGCTATCTGTAAACCTATTTTTCTATAAACCCCAATTGTATAAACCCTTTTAAACTGTAACCCTTTTAAACGTATATATTTTAACTGTAAACCCTCTAGTCAAACCCCTATTTTTCTATAACCCCATTTTTGTAAACCCTTAAAATATTTAGCTCATTTTAAAACCTATTAAGAAAACTATAAACCTACCTATAAACCTTCCATCCATACTAATTACCATTAAACCCTCTCAAAGTAATGGCGAAAAATAAGCGGTTGTCAATGGATAACCGCTTTTTTTATTTCGTTTTTGCTCGGGCGTTGGTCAATAATCCGCCTTGTAAGGATTGGCGCAAATAGTGGGAATTGGAGAAAATTTTTTTGGAGGAGATTTACTCGGTTTTTAATGATGCCATTTTGGCCAGATAGTGTTCATAAGCAACATTCCATCCCTTCCATTCCGCCGCAGTACCCAACGAAAAATTATGGAATACGGTAATCATGGTACTGTCCAACCGCCGCAGAACATCCGTCATTGCGGTTAGTTCCCTGAAAGCATCTTCGCAGGAAAGTCCCAGTTCGTAATGGGCAGTAGTGTCCATAAAACAAAATGGATGAATACGCAGTTTCGCAACCTTCTCGTTCTCCAGGTCATACCATAAAAAAGAACTGCCGGTACCCGCTCTGAAACCTAATTGCGACCCATAACCCATGCTGTAGTCTTCGGTAATTTCATTATCAAGGAGCAACCTGAAAGTATCGGGAACTTTTAGTTTGATATAGTGCTGACGGGATATCATCACTTTGTTGCCTGCAATCTGTTCGAGTGCTTTTTTCTCCTTCGCTACCATTTCATATCTGGTAGCGTTGTAAGATGGGTGTATGCCGGTTTCACCCTCCTTAGCTAACTGCTTAATAACCCTCGTCATGGCAGGGTGGCGCGGATGAATGTTCTTGTCGTAAGCCGTTGTTTTTAAAGCACATAAAATGAAGTACACAGGCCTGGAGCCATATTGCTCATGCAAATGCCGCAACCACGAAAACGAGTCGTACGGGTCTTTCTTCTTCTTTTTTAATACCTGTGTCCGCTCATTGATCTGTTGCACATCACCCTTTAACATGGCCCTGATATAGGCACCGACAATGCGTGCAATGCCCTTGTAGGCATGGGAATAAGCCATGTCTATATCATAGGTTGGAAGAAAGCTGAAAGGTTTCAGTGGCAGGGCAGCTCCCCTCTTTTGTTCCAAAAGCGATTTTAAAGCAGCCACCCATTCGTCTGCAACCGGTCGGGAAAGACATTTCAGCTTATAGAGTATACTCTCTGCGGGCGGGTAACGATGGTGGTGGTCAGCCTTATAGGGCAGGTATTCTTCGTAACGGGTAAGCAGAAAGAAAATAGCCGACAGCATATCGAATGGTAGCGTATATCCTTCACCGTTATTGGGAAACAGTACAGGAATTCCCTTCCAGTTTGCATGAGCTGGCTGGCAATCAGGGATCACAGCCTCATTCCGGCGATGCATATTTACGGCCGAATTGGTACAATTTTGCCAGAGCAAACCTTGGTCTGGTATCGAAATGCCATTCCCGCTGTTGTTTCCGTAAATGATATCAGCCGGTTCATTTTCAGAAGTTGTAATGATGTAGTCAAGTTGCAGGCGTTCGCAGAGTAACCAGTCCAACACATAGGTCAACCGGTTACTTACCTGAGGGCTGTATACAACTAGTTTTTTCATTTTTTAATTACCGCTCTTCCCGCAAGACACTAAACAGTTCTTAGTCATTTTAGGTAAAGGCAAATTAAAAGTACCTAATTAAAAGGTGAAATGATAATCAATTGGAATGGTTTTGCCGGGACAATATCAAAAGAACAAGGAACGAAGCAAAACTAACCCCTGCAAAATGTAATGGCCCACATCGGGTTTGGCAGACTTTTGATCCTATTGTTTAACAAATCTCTGCCTGTAAGTTTGACCTTCAGAGACAACTGTTATAAAGTATATGCCACCCGGCAGATCAGCAATTGATATCTGCTCCTTTGCACTGGCATGAGCTAATTCCCGTACAACCCTTCCCATAGAATTGGTAATGGTAATGCTGGTTTTTTCCAATTCAGAGGTGATTATGTTCAACAGATCAGTTGCAGGCACAGGGTACACGGCGATACCTGTACTTGCCGCTATTTCCTGAACCCCGCCCGGCACAAAACATTTTTCAACCGAACGGTTGTCACATGAATTACTGTCAGTTGCTACAACGTAGTAACAGCCCGATGTGGTTGTGGAAAATATGTTGGCTGTGGAGGTGCCTATTAATGTATCGTTATGATACCATTTGTAACTCGTAAAACCAGCAGTGGCAGTAAGTGAAGCGGCGCCGATCGAAATATCTGGGATGTAATGGGAGAGATTGGTTGGCGCTAGGCTGTCCATTACAGTTTGATAGGCAATTCGCCGGAATGTCCTCGCCGTCGTTGAATCAAGACCGCCATCAAATGCAACGGTCTCTGTGTTCATCCGGTATATCGAAGTAAAAATAACGGCAGCTGTGAGGTAAGCCCCGGCCAGCGATTCGTGTGTTTCATCTGGTCCCCACGGGTCAGCTGCAGGTATTGTATCAATTGCCCTTTCCCATGCCTTGCCAATAGGCGATATAATTTCACCCGCAGTGTTTTTCAGGCATTTATAATTGTAATAAATGTTGTCAATTAATCCAGACCCGGTTGAAGAAATGCCTGCATAGCCATTCTTCGGCCCCCATCCTGCAAACCAGAGCATATGCGCACAGGGATGGTAATAATGCACAGAATCGCGTATTTTGATATGGCCCCGCACCACCTTGGAAACATTTGTATCCGGGAAGTGACAGTTGCCATATATGAACCTGCCCTGGTTGTCTTGCAGGGAAACAAAATCCCAGTTATCTGACCTTATAAGATCGAATACAATCGGGTTGTTCATATGTGCGCTGGTTCCCTGGGCTGTATCTCCAACACTTATGCCGCCAGGTGCGTGCATCACAAATTTCAGTTGGTAGCCGGCTGCATTTGCCAGTCCCTGAACCAGTGTCGGAACATCATTTGTATACGTAAAGGAATTACCTATGAAGAGTACCCGGGTCGTGTCAGTTTGTGCATTGGCAGAAAAAGTGATCAAAGCCATGACTATCAATAGACACTTACGCATAACAGAGTATTTGAATTGAACCCCAAAATTAATTAAAAATAGGCTAAGTGAGATATGACTTTAGTCACGTCCAGATCCTGGGAAGAGGCCTCGTTGGTCAAAGGCAGTTTTGTGACTTTAACAGTCAATTAAACCTTGTTTGGCAAGGAATTTGCACTGCATTGTCATAGGAATGTTGGTTTGATAAACTATTTTCCTAAAAAATCTATAAAACAGGTACTTTGGTCAAGCTTTATTTGGTCATAACAAACATAGTTGGTAAATTGCGTTGTTAAATTAATGTGGATGAAAAAGATATTTATTTTTATATTTAGTGCGGTTACGCTACTCGGTGCAATAAAATCCGGTGCGCAAACGTTTACAAAGCAAAAGGATACTGCAACCTATATATATATCGGAACTGGCGCTCAATCTATTTTTGATAAGATCTCGGTTCCAGCTTCTGGTTCTCCGGTTACACTCAAATGGAATATCATTTCCTGCAATTTTCCATCTGACTGGTTAGCGAGCGGATCTCCGGGTATGTGCGACAACAACCTTTGTTATAACTTCACTGGTACAGGAGGTCTGTGGCCTTCAGGTAGTTCACATTTCAGTACGCCTTACACTCCGGGTGCAACCAATGGTGACTTCCATATGCTTATCAATCTGGGACTTCCTTCAATCACCAGTAGCGGTACATACTATGCAACTGTAAGATTGGTAAATAGCGCTGGAATGGATTCAACCACAGCAACATTTGCAATTACTTATAATGTTCCAAATGAAGTGCCGGCTGTTCATTCTAACGAAGACGTAACACTTTATCCTAACCCTGCGATCAATGAAGTGAACCTGGTTTATGATGCCAATGCTGAGATCAAAACAATTGCAGTTTACAACATCATTGGTAAACCAATGGCAGCCTTCAGGGTATCTGGCAACAGTGCTAACCTGAACCTTGAAAACATACCTGCAGGTATTTACTTTGCAAGGTTGGTAAATGCTCAGGGCGAAGTAGTGGTTACCCGCAAATTCACCAAGCAATAATATCGAATTAAGTTACTCGTTATACAAACAATAAAGGCTGCCCTCGGGTGGCCTTTATTGTTTGGTGCTTGCTCTATACTATTAGGCACCAATCCAAAACCAAACCGGGCTTTGCAAAAATGGCATGCAGTGTAAACCCTGTTGATCAGAGCAATCTTGATAGACACCTACCCTTGGAGGATATATTGCATTGAAACGAGAAATTTTAGGCCTGTAAGGCCGTAAGATATTAGTCCCGATGGCTACTATCGTGGAGGTGCAGCCCTGTCGTATAGATTTATAAGAGTAAGCAAGCCCAGTAAGGGCGTAATCACCTGCAATAGAGCGCATCAAAACAACACTAGCGCACTTTTGAGGTGCGCCAGCATCGATAAGCCATTTGTTGAGTTAAGTGGAAATTGTCAGTTAGATCACCGCGTTTCACACTTTTTACTTTTAATTTTTTACTTTTTACTTGATGACAGCACATTATTGAGCCACCCCCATTTCTGCAAATATCGGGATAATGAAATCTGCCAGTTCCTTTACATATGCAGGCGACAGATCGAACCGAATACCTGCCGTAGCATATAGTTCCTTCAGTGTTTTTGTATAACCCAGGCTTAGGGCAGCCATATAATTGTCGAGTGCCTGCTCCTTGTTCTGCCTGTACTGGCGCCACATGGCCAGCGCACCAAGCTGTGCAATACCATATTCAATATAATAGAAAGGAACCTCGAACAAGTGCAATTGCTTCTGCCAGAAATTAGCCCTGTATTCCTCAAAACCACTCCAGTCGGTTATGCCTGTTGAAAACTCATTGAGAATATTGATCCATTCCTGCTCGCGTTCCAGGTTGGTATGACCGGGGTGGGTGTATATCCAGTGCTGATACTTGTCGATCGTAGCAATCCATGGTAATACGCTTATGGCCCTTTCCAGTTCTTCAAGCCGTGCACGGCCCAATTCGCTGCTATCCTTGAAAAACTCATCCCAATGTTCCATAGTGAACAACTCCATACTCATACTGGCCAATTCAGCGATCTCCATTGGGTATTCTTTGAAAGAAGATAGCGGCTGGTGATGAGATAGAAATGAATGCACAGCGTGGCCTCCCTCGTGCATCATCGTAATGACATCACTCATAGTGCCGGCAGCATTCATAAATATGAAGGGAACGCCCGTTTCTGCCAGTGGGCAGTTATAGCCACCTGGGGCCTTACCCTTCCTGCTTTCAAGGTCAAGCCTGTGCATTTGCTGCATGGTCTGCAGGCAACCGCTGAAGTAGGGCCGAAGCCTGTTAAATACAGCAACTGCCTTGTCGCTGAGCTCCTGCCCGGTATGGAAGGGCTGCAGTGGTTCAGTGCCTTTAGGCTCAGCATCACTATCCCATGGTTTCATTACATCTATACCCAGGCGCGCCTTACGGTGGTTGAGCAACATCGCCTGTAGCGGAACAATGTGTTCCTTAACAGCTGCATGAAAAGCAAAGCAGTCTTCAACTGTATAATCGAACCGCCCCAGCTCTCTGAATTTGTAGTCGCGGTAGTTTTCGAAACCCGCGTTCACAGCTATCTCCTGGCGAATAGTAAGCAACTCGTTGAACAGCTCATTTAGTTTGTCCTTATCTGCGAGACGACGTGCAGCTATCTTCCTGAATACCGATTCACGAATGGTCCTTTCAGGGTTGTGCAGAAATTTCGCAGCCTGCTGCATGGTATATTCCTTGCCATCAACTTCTATCGACATAGCACCTGATATAACTCCATACTGCTGTGCCTTCAGACTCATTTCTGCCTGCAGGGGCACATTCGCTTCCCTGTAAAGTTTAACCGAATTATCAACGCTGCGCAGGTAAGGAAAGTACAGTTGCTTATCGAGTTCGGCAGTGTATGGGCATGCCAGTAATTTGTTATTCAGTTCAAAACCAAATGGCTTCATTTTGGGTTCTATCTCCATGCAAAAGAAGGTAAAGGCATCCTCACATTCCTTGCTGGTTGTATCGCAGGTCATCTTTATTTGCCTCCAGCAGGCGTCTTCGCTTACCACTGCTTCCACTTCACTTATATCCCGCAGCCATTGCTCCAGTTCCGTCTTACTGTTGAGTTCGCGTGCAGCCAGGTTTTCAAACCAGGGCAGCAATGAGTTCCAGTCAGTAACCACGAAATCCTGAGGGAGGAAACTTCTTTTTATCTTTTCTATCGGTGAGAATTCTTTATTCATATTGTCGGAATTTTACAAACTGCAAATTAGGAACGTTGACAAGATAAAGTCCACCATATGACGAAGTTATTTTTCTTTTATGCGAGGCGAAAAATCTGAGAATAGTACACTATTTAAAGACTTTTTCAACGAAGCAGAAATGAAAAAGAACGAGACAGATGATGGACTTTATCTTGTCATCGTTCCTCAATTCGAATGATTAATAAAAGCCTAAGAAAAAGAATCCTGGAAATATTGATCGCCTAAAGGTTGGCACCTCGTTTTTCCGCTTTTTGAAATCTGCCGCCGCTAAGTTCGGATCCCGGTAGAATGAAATTATCTTATATATGGATGTTCCGTGCCTGAATTCACAGTCAATAAATTACAAAGTGTGTTTTGTTAAATTTTCCCCGCCTTTTTGATCAATCCTGACAATTAATTGTTATTCAGCATTTTAAAAGTAAAAAATTGTCAAATACTGTCGCATATCGAAAAACCCATTGGTTAAATTTGTGGCTTACATTTTTTTTGTCGGACTGCAATTATTACTTTTGCTCTTAGTTGTGAATTTAATGGGTTAGTAAGTAGAGCTGCTGGATTCCTCCGGCGGCTCTCATTTTTTAAAAAATGAAGTTTTACTGGAAACGAGTAACGATGCAAACCTCCCGTTTAAGTAAATACATCGCCCTGCCAGCAGAAAATATTGAATAGCCAGTACCCGCCAGCATTTTCCATTAATAAAACTATTCTCACCCATTTTTATTACTCAGGTATTTTGAATTTCTAATGGTGCTTATCTTTGGAAACACAACACAGTATGGTTATGCTTTCAACAGGAAAATTTGAGCAATTAAAAGCATTTTATTTATTTCTCGTTCCTACACTTAATGAAGCGAGTTGGGACCGATGCGAGAAGGTGCTGCAAGTGCGTAACTTTAAGAAAGGCGAGATGATTTTGTCTGAAGGGCAAATATGTAATCATGTGTCTTTTATGAACCACGGACTAGTACGCATGTACTACCAGGGAGCCGATGGCCGTGAGAAAATCATCTGCTTTTTTAACGAGAATAATTACATCAGCGACTACCCAAGTTTTTTGACACGAAAGCCAGCAATGCTCAACATTCAGGCGCTTGAAAATACAGAGCTGGTTGATACGAGCTATGATCAATTACAGCAGTTGTATCAGGAGGTACCGGAGGCAAATCTTTTAGGTCGGATGATTGCCGAGCAATTATTCATTAAGCTGAATGAAGGTAATGCATCGAGCATCAACGATACCATAGAACACAGGTATACCTCCCTATTGAATGAACAGCCCTGGTTGATGCAAAAAGTACCGCAATACATGATCGCGTCCTACCTCGGAATAACCCCCGAAGCACTAAGCCGTGTAAAGGCAAGAATGAACAAACCTCACAAAGTCAAAGTGCTTGCTGAGTTTGGATAGCGTGTTAGTTATACTTTAGGCGGAATAGCATAGTGCATTTCGTACCGCCCTGAAAGGGCATAATCTCATAGCGATCGGCAACGCCCATCGTGTAAATGATAAATTGGACAAGCCCTGTAAGGGCGTCACAAAATGCACCATTTTATCTTCCAAAAACATAAATTGATCTGGGTTAAGAAATACCCGGTAACCTAAAATCTTGATTCAGGTTAATGAATACATCCCGGATTGTTATCACTTTTGCATTCTAATTTATTGTTTATGCAAAGGATAATTATTTTGTTACTCATAGTGTTCAACTCGTTTACGCTTGTTGCTCAAACCCAAACCCAAACAATTAAGGGGCGGATCTACGACGAAGCATCGGGAGCACCACTTCAAGGTGTTATTGTTACCGTAACCGATGTTACTCCAGTAGTAGGTACGGCAACAGACAGCGTTGGGAGTTTCAAAATTGAGAACATTGCAATTGGCCGGCACAATTTAAAGATCACTTATCTTTCATTCGAAGAGAAAGTGCTTAATGATGTGGAGGTAACTGCCGGTAAGCAGGTTGATCTCAACATTGCCATGCAGGAAGAGGTACGTAAACTGAAAGAAGTAACCATTGTATATAACCGCAGCAAGGACAAGAATGCCACCGTTAACGATATGGCCATGGTGAGCGCACGATCCTTCAATGTTGATGAAACCAAACGTTATGCAGGTTCACTCGGCGACCCATCGCGCATGGCCGCCAATTTCGCCGGAATAGTAGCAGGAAACGACAGCAGGAACGACATTGTGGTTCGCGGAAACTCACCCAATGGTATGCTGTGGCAGATTGACGGTTTAAATACCCCCAACCCGAACCACTTTGGTGCACTCAACAGTACCGGCGGGCCCGTAAGCATGCTCAACAATAACAACATCGATAAATCAGATTTCCTTACCGGAGCGTTTCCGGCTCAGTATGGTAATGCAGTAGCAGGCGTTTTTGATATCAGGATAAGGGAAGGAAACCGTGAAAAGCAAGAGTACGTTGGTCAGGTAGGTTTCAACGGTATTGAAGGCGGTATTGAAGGACCGATTGGTAAGAACAAACAGACTTCTTACCTGGTTAACTACAGGTACACAACACTCGGGATATTTAAGTCCCTCGGGCTCAACCTCGGTACGGGTACCGCAGTCCCTATTTACCAGGATGTGAACTATAAATTTGTTTCCAGGCTCAATAAAAAGTCGAAGATATCGCTGTTCGGTATTGCCGGTAACAGTAAAGTTGACTTTCTGGGCAAGGATGTGGACACAACAAAGCCCGACTTGTATTCTGGTGGCGACCCTTTCCAGGATTCCCGCTCCCGCTATGCAACTACAATTACCGGACTGAGTTATGACTACCAGCTATCCGAGCGTTCTTCAACAAAGCTGGTAGCCGGATACACAACTACCCGCGAACGATACAATACAGATTCCATTAGTTACCTCGATGGTTCCGTGTTCCCGCAGCAGGCCGCTAAGTTTCAGACCAATAAAATGTCTCTTTCATGGTTATACCTGCACAAGTTTGACGCTAAAAACAACATACAATCAGGCATTATTTACGACAATACTGCATTTGCACTCACCAATCAGCTATCAACCCCCGGCGAACCAATGCATGTCTACATAGACCGGTCAGGCAATATGGGTCTGGCGCAAGCTTATACACAGTGGAAACACCGTTTCAGCAATAAGCTGGCTGTTGTAAGTGGGCTGCACTTTATATACCTCGATATCAACAATAGTTTTGCTGTAGAGCCAAGGGTAAACCTCAGGTATACCATGAACAGTCGTAACGCATTCAGTCTCGGGTATGGTATGCACAATCAGGAACAAAGTATCTATACTTACTTTGTGAATACACAAACACCAACAGGTACTGTAATGACCAACAAAGGCCTGGGTTTCACCCGCAGCAACCACCTGGTTGCAGCCTATGATTTCAATGTGAATCAGCACATGCGCATTAAGCTGGAAACTTATTATCAGTACCTCGATAATGTTCCCGTTACTTCCTTTATGTCCAGCTACTCAGCCATCAACGAGGGTGTATCATTTGCCCCGCCCAGCCAGGATAGCCTGGTGAACAAAGGCAAGGGTAACAATTATGGTGCAGAGATAACTATTGAACATTTCCTGAGCAAGGGTTTTTATTTCCTGGTAACAGGTTCGCTCATCAATTCAAAATACAATGGCAGCGATGGTATTGAGCGCAACACAGCCTACAATACAAGTTATGTAGGTAACATTCTTGGTGGCAAGGAGTTCAAACTCGGCAATAAGGGTAACATACTGGCCCTTAACCTGAAAGTGGTATTTATAGGAGGCAGATACCTTACCCCATTAGATACTTTCGCATCACGTATAGCAGGTGACGCAGAATATGACAAATCAAGAGCGTTCTCCGAAAAGCAAAAAGATTACTTCAGAACCGACTTTAAAATATCTTACAAGAAAGAGTTCAAAAAGAGTACCATGGAGTTCTCGCTCGACCTTGAAAATGTAACGGCCAACAAGAATATATTCAACCAAACCTACGATGCCCGCAAACGGACGGTAGTGAACAATTACCAGCAAGGCTTCTTCCCGGTACCCCAGTTCAGATGGACTTTTTAAGGTGGAGTTTAAATGCCATTAACTTACTCTGCGTTACTCATGAATCAGATTCAACCTGTCAGTTACCCCGGCCTGAAGACCTAGCGTGTACCCACACCTTTTATAGCTGTACTGTTTAGCTGGAACGCGCCTGTAGGTGCTACCGGTTTGTCCTAAGGGAATCCATTCGGATAGAAAAGATATATGTTACGGCACCATGCCCAGTACGGGCTACCCTCCAAAAGACGCAAAGGGTAGCCCTTAATGGACATTTGCCATTGACTACATAAGGAAGCCTGAAAGGCTTTAACAATAATAGCCGCCGGTGATCCCGATTGCCATCGTGGAGGCGGTATTTGAACGTAAGACACCAACACCGAAGGTGTTGAACAACATGCGGACGGCAACAAAAACCTGAACGCAATGCCCGCCCCCCAAATCCCCAATCCAACATTCTCAATTCATTAACCATTTTATGAATACACCCTTTTCGGGAAACCTTGTACATTTGTACCCGCTATGCAAATAGAAGTACTGAAATCTAAGATACACAGGGTAAAAATTACCGAGTCGAATCTGAACTACATAGGTAGCATTACTATTGATGAAGACCTCATGGATGCCGCCAACATGATAGAAAATGAAAAAGTGCAGGTTCTCGATATCGATAACGGCGAACGCCTGGAAACATATATCATTAAAGGAACACGTGGCAGTGGCATGATTTGCATGAACGGCCCTGCCGCCCGTCGTGTATCGGTGGGAGATGTGGTTATCGTTATCTCCTATGCCCGCATGGATTTTGAAGAAGCCAAAACTTTCAAACCATGCATCATTTTCCCGAAAGAAGACAATAGCCTTTGATTACGTATCTTTACCGAGAATGAAGAAAGCCCTTGTTACCATATTGAAGTATGTAATATTCCTTGGGCTCGGAATCTGGATCACCTATCACATGTTGCATGAACTTTCGGAAAAGCAACGTTCGGAACTGGTAGATGCAATAGAGAGCCTTAACCCGTGGTATCTTATTCCTATTTCTGTAGTAGGCTTCTTTTCCCATTATATCAGGGCACTAAGGTGGCGCTACCTGCTCGAAACTATAGACCTGCATCCCACTGTGCTCAATACCATGTTTGCTGTCATGATCGGTTACATCACCAATCTGGCCCTGCCAAGGGCGGGTGAGGTGGCCAAGTGTACTGTTTTAGCCAAGTATGAAAAAATGCCGGCCCATAAAATGGTGGGCACAATTGTAGCGGAGCGCGCCTTCGACATGCTTTGCCTGCTTATTATTGCGGTAATTGCCTACCTGCTGGAGATGCACAGCATCAATTCATATGTCTCCGTTATAATGGGGAACCTTTCTCAAAAAATTGAGCGACACGAGACTGTTTTGCTGGTTGTGGCAATAGTTGCTGTACTTGGGTTTGTTGGGTTGTTTTTATTGTACAGAAGAAACAAGGAAACCAAGGCAGGTTTGCTGATGAAGGAAATGACCCATGGAATATTGTCTATTTTCAATATGAAGAAGAAATGGCAGTTTTTGGGTTATACCATACTCATGTGGCTGATGTATGTCCTGCAGATATACATTGGGCTCCATAGTCTGCATGATACACACAATCTTTCCTTCATGGCATCCCTCGTGGTTTTAGTTTACGGAAGTGTTGGTCTTATTGCAACCCCTGGTGGTATTGGTGCTTACCCGTTCCTGGTAGCACAAATATTGACCGGCCCTTACAAAATAGCCGATGTGCCTGCACAGGCCTTTGGCTGGATAGCCTGGGCAGTACAAACCTGTATCATTCTTATTCTGGGTGTAATTTCACTCCTGTTTATTCACTCCTACAACGAAAAACGCAATGCAAAAGCTGCAATGGATCCAAAATAAAATACACAGCCGGGAAACAATGCTGCAACAATGCAACGTTTGGCGTGCTTCAGGGCAGAAAATTGTGTTTACCAATGGTTGCTTCGATATCCTCCATCATGGCCATCTTAATTTGCTGGCCAGGGCGGCCGATCTGGGTAACAAACTTATACTTGCATTGAATACCGATGCCTCGGTACAAAGGCTAAAAGGCCCAGAGCGCCCCATAACACACGAACAGGACCGTGCCTTCCAGGCCGCATCATTGTTATGTGTCGATGCTGTTTGCCTTTTTGACGAAGATACCCCAGAGCAAATTATACAATTCCTGAAACCAGATGTACTCGTGAAAGGTGGTGACTATACGCTGGAACAAATTGTTGGTGCGCCATTTGTGATTGGCAACGGTGGCAAAGTTGAAATTATTCCATTTGTAACCGGGTATTCCACAACATCCATCATCAGCAGAATTAAGAAATTGTAAACTTTTACTTAATTACCTCCAAGAGTCTTATTTAAAACAGGCCAACGGGTTATATTTGGCAATTTGACAGCAATTTCATTAACTTAACGTCTCGCGAAAACCTGCTTGTGAGCAGTTAGGGCCGCAAAGTAAATTCCGTTAATTTAGTGACATTGAATTTCACAGCTACAT
>CANCOG010000009.1 GCA_947379685.1 Flavipsychrobacter stenotrophus
TTCATGAACCGGATAAAGGACGATGACTACGAATCACCTAAAGAAAACCTGCACTACATGGAAGAAGCCGTCAATAAGCTTGACGAAAAAATACTGTTAGTGGTGCAAAGCACTAATATGGTGAGGGAAATGTATGAGGTGGAGAATTAGGCAACCATGGACCGCTCAATGGACCTAAAATTTAGATCGCACTTTAGACAAAGTCTGTTGCATAATTCGGTTGCATTGTTTCTTTCAGCTAAAATGGATTCTTACCGACAAAGGACCGGTTAGTTACTTTCGTGGAATCAGTGCAGGTATAGCTAAAGGTGCCTTTCAACGGCGACGTACCCGTAATAGTAACATTGCCATAACAAGATTGAGTTGTACCTCCACCCGCAGAATCATAAAACGCCTGGTTCACTCCAGCTCCCCTATACCCAATTGGATATGTGCCTAAGCCACTGTATTCGACATTAATATATATGCTTGGCGCAGTCAAAACCCCATTTTCCAAATTCCCACCACTAATAGTTAATTCGACACCGTTATGGGTACACCTGCAAACAGAATTAAATGAGTCTCCGTTTACTATTGCATTGAGACGTAAGTAGGTAATATTTACTTCAGTACCCGTCTTAAGGCATCCCGATAACAGTACCATCATTAAAAACAATATTAGAAAAGTCAGGGGATATTTTTGCATAAGTAAGTTTCCACTTCCAAATATAACACTTTCCTACACCATGTTGAACGAAAAATATTGCATGTATCTAAAACAGGAGAACCTGTTTTAGATACATGCTAAAAACAATTGAAGCTTGCAAAACGTCGAACTTAATCCGCGGGAACAGGAAGCTAACGCACCACCAGAATTTTAATGGTCTTTGTAAAAGCAGGGCTGACAATTTTTATAAAATATATCCCATCATGCAGAAATTCAATAGCTGTAGCTTTTTCTATCGGATATAATTTTGACGTCTGACGACCAAGTGCGTCAGTAATTGTAATTTCTGATTGGGGATCGGTCAGTTCAAGCGTTGCTTTGCCATTTGAAGGGTTGGGATAAACTGTTACCAGCTTACCACCAAATGCCTCATCAACAAAGGATGGTGCCACTATCACAGTATCTTTAGTTGAATCATGCACCCAAAGTAATGCATTAGCGATGATCTGTGTCCCATCAGTAGAATCTGCCCAAAAGCATATCTCAACACTACTGGACGGAGGAAAGAAATTCAGGTCGGCCCGGCGCCTGTTGTGCGTGTACCCTGCGGTTTCTTTGGCAACTATGAACAGATCTCCGTTGTCATAGTTGGCTACTCTGTAAGAGCCGCCAGTTATTGTACCGGAGACTGTCTCGTAAGAACAATGTCCGCCATTAAAACTATGAACAAGATGCATAATAGGATGGGATGGCAATAAAACCGCCCCCATTGAACGGGTAACATAACTAGTTGCAGAATCGGGAACAATAACTGTGTAATTAGAATCCTTAAAAGCTCCCGCAAGTACATATGGCCTATAAGTATCAAACATAGCACACACCACCCCTCCTCCACTATCTATGTATGCAGCCAGGTTATTACCCATAAGTGTAGAGTCGAAGAAAGTGCCGTCAGAATATACGAGTATTGCATTATATTTTCGCAATAGCGAAAGTGACGGTGTCCCACTATAACAATTAAATATGTCAACACTGGAAAATCGACCAGTCGACAATAGTTTAGTTTGAATATCTGCACTATAGGAGGTCATCGGCTCTGCGCCACAAATAAGCACATTGATATGGCCTCTCAACTGCAGGCAAAACAGGCAAATGGTAAAAACAAAAAGAATCTTCTTCATAATGTAGGTTTTATATTGTTAAAATTTGACTTGCATTAAAAAGTAGCAATGGGAAACACAAAATCGCTTGTGGCATCAATTTCGTTAATCCGGGAATTGCATTCAAATAAAAAAGAGTGTTCTTTACAAAATTTCAATCAGGCTCAGTTTACTCTTTTATAAACTGGGATGTTATCACACCTCCACCAGTGGTTGCCGACAAAATATACTGGCCTGCCGGAAGATGCACAATGTCAATACTGCCATGAAATATCCCGTTTTTACCCATGACAGTTTTTTGCAACAGACTACGACCTGCCGCGTCAAATACCTGAATGTCAATGTAGTTGCCAGTGATTGCAGCAGCCTCGAAGCTAAGCATTTCATGGGCCGGATTAGGAAAAACAGTGAATGACGGATTTTGCAGGATTTTGGTTTGTTCCTCTAAGTTTTGGTGTCCCGTATCCCCTACCCTCCTAATCACGCTATTGCCATAATCACAAATGAAAAGGTCGCCATTGGCCTTCACCTCGACTCCTGTCGGGTTATTTAAAGTTGCATTAGTGCCTGGTCCGCCATCGCCCGTGTAATCAATAACACCCGTTCCAACAATAGTAGTTATTAAACCGGTCGCGCTCACTTTACGTATTCGAAGATTGGCGTTATCGGTGATATACAAATTGCCAAAGGTGTCCACAGCCACTGCGTAAGGAAAGTTCAATTCTGCAGCCGTTGCCTGGCCACCATCTCCTGAAAATCCGTGAGTTCCAACTCCGCAAACAGTTGAAATTATCCCTGCTCCATTGACCATCCTTATTCGCTGATTCAACACATCCGCAAAATAAACGTTACCATTTTTATCAATTGCAACTGCATAAGGGTCTTTTACTTTAGCCGCCGTAGCAACGCCGCCGTCACCTGCGAAGCCAAAACTTGAAGTGCCGCCCCCGGTTAACGTTGAAATGATGCCTGCATTACTTACTTTTCTTATGCAATTATTCCCTATTTCCGCTATATAAAGGTTATTGTGTGCATCCAATGCGCAGCCGAAAGGCTGAAAAAGCTGAGCAGAATCTGCGCGACCACCATCGCCACTGTAACCTAGTGTTCCGGTGCCCGCATATGTTGTAATAATTCCTGCACTATTCACTTTGCGTACACAATGATTATTAGCTTCAGTAATATAAATGTTACCGGCACTATCTATCGCCAAATCCGAAGCCCCATTTAACTGTGCAGCGGTTGCCGGCCCACCATCGCCTGAATACCCTGGCGTTCCCGAACCCGCAACCGTGCTTATAATACCACTGGTTGTGATTTTACGGATAACATAATTTTCATAGTCAGTGAAATACAAATTGCCATTTTTGTCGAAATGGGCCATATTGGGATGGTTTAGAGTAGCCGCGGTAGCGGGTCCGCCGTTTCCGGCATAACCAGTCGTATGATTTCCGGCAATTGTAGTTATGGTTTGCGCATTGGCTGTTGCTACTAAAAAACATGCGGCAAGCAATAAGGGGGAGAAAATCTTCTTCATAAAGTTTTATTTTAAAAGGGTGAACAGAATTCCGGATTAAGATGGCTACATAATCAATTAAAAAAGTAGTGCGTCATTATCAGGATGTAAAAGTAAGCCGCGCTTGCAGCACAGAATAGCGTATAATTACCATTTTAAAAAAGCGTATAATTACGCTATTGTATGTTAGGGTCTGGAAGTACCTTGCAACAAAAGCCGACAATAACTGCAACATACTGCTATGAATAGAAAACAGAACTGTTTGAATTTCCATCTTTTGTTTGTTCTGACGTTCATTTCGGTGCTTACCTTTCCTGTGGCGTATGGCAAAAACACTGTGACAGATACGGCCGCGTTAATGAAACTGGTAAAGACTGCAGCACTGGACCCCGTTGCCACCGAAGCTATATTGAAATTAGATTCTGCCGTAAAAAAATGTACAGAGGCGGGCTTTCCGTTGGGTGCAGCCACTGCACTTTATTCTCAGGGATCTAAATATAATGACATTGGCGAATACGACAAAGCGGTAAAATGCGCCGAGCAAGCGCTCCCGACCGCTGCCAAATCAGGAGACCCTTCGACAATCTCCTTTTGTCATAACCTCTTGGGAACCGCCTATTTTTTCAAGGGCAATTATGCACTTGCTTCAAGCGAATATTTCACCGCGCTCGATGTATTAAAAAAAATTGATAGTTTAAATTTCAAAGCCGCGCTGACCATATATTCAAACCTTGCAGCACTTTACGGAAGAATGAACCAGCCTGAAAAAGTGCGCAATTACCTGGAAACCGGCGAGAACATAGCTCGAGATAAGGTACTTACGCATGGTAATGCCAACGCACAACTGGCAACCCTGCTCGTTAGCAAAGGAAATTATTTTGAACGGAACCACTCTCCCGATAGTGCAACAGCTTGCTACCTGGAAGTGCTCGATATATTGAAGATGCCTGATGTCGCTGAATCAAAAAGGACAAGACTTACAGCACTTGCCTTGATGAACATAGGCGCATGTGCCTTACAAAAAGGAGATTATTCAGCTGCCGCAAAATATGCCCAAATGGGAATTGATCTGGCCAAAGGCAAGTATGCCTTTATTGTAGCAAATGGCTCCTATATACTGGGTGAAGCACTCCGTAAACTGAAAAGATACAAAGAAGCTGAAAGTATTCTATTGGGCGCGCTCCGCCTAAGTGCAACGCAAAATACAAAAGACCAACTGCTCGTAGGCTACGGAACGTTGGTAAACGTATATAAAGATTCCAGAAATTTCGAAAAAGCACTGATCTATACCGATTCTTTACAGGGCATCAAAGATTCTCTTTATTCAATAGAAAAAGAAAAGGCTATCGCGCAATTTGAATCGAAATATCTGCTGGCAGAAAAAAATCAGCAGCTTGCACGTAACGAATTAATAATTGAACAACAAAAGAACAACAACCGGCTTACCAAATTCTGGTTGAGTGCTGGCATAGCGGCAGTATCTTTACTATCAATGTTGTTCATTGCCTATTTTTACTTTCGGCACCAAAAACAGCAACTGGTTATCAGCGCCCTTGAACAGAAAAATACTATAAGTGTGTTGAAAGGGGTCGTTCAGGGTGAAGAAAATGAGCGGATCAGGTTGGCAAGAGACCTTCATGATGGTATTGGAGGGATGCTTTCAGCTACCAAAATGCGCTTTATGGCCCTGCGGCACCAGCATAAAGACCTGAATACGTCTCCACGCTATATGGAAGCAATGGGTCTATTAGATGTTATGGGTGACGAGATCAGAAAAACATCACATAACCTAATGCCCGAAACACTGCTGAAACAGGAACTTCCGGAAGCACTGCGCAACTTTTGCAATGAAATGAAGGCCGATGCAAGTTTGCAGATCGATTTCCAGAGTTTTGGCAATTTTGGCGAACTATTGAATGACTTTAAGCTTAACGTGTACAGAATTGTGCAGGAACTGCTTAAAAATGTGGTACAACACGCCCATGCCACTTATGTGGTAGTACAGTTAATGAGGCTCGATGGCTACCTTACACTCAATGTCGAAGACAATGGGGCAGGATTTGATACTGAAAAAACATCTGATGGAATTGGCCTCCAAAACCTGAGGGCAAGGGTTTCGCGAAATAACGGGCACATTACAGTGAGGTCAACGCAGGGCAGCGGCACAACAGTTTTAATCGAATTTGAATTAGCGAATACAAAATAGACACACCCTTTCAAGCAAAATATTTGTCATGAATATACGTATTGCTATAATAGACGACCATCCGCTGGTAATAACCGGTCTCCGGCAAGTACTCTGCAACAATCCGATCATGGAAGTATGTGGCACTTACTCCAATGGCCGCGATCTGATGGCGGGTATAAAGGTTGTTTTACCTGATGTTATTTTACTGGACATTCAATTGCAGCAGGAAATGGGCGATGACCTGGTACCGGGAATACTTGCTTTATACCCAGAAATGAAGATTCTTGTGCTGACAAACTTCAACAACATTTTTTACATAAAAAATATGCTGAAAAAAGGTGCACATGGCTATATCTTAAAAACGGCCAATGAACACGTACTTATTGAAGCAATACAAACAGTGTATGCCGGAAATCTTTACCTCGAGCCTAAATTGCTGGACAAACTTGCAACAGATAAATTGGAGCTGAAGAAATCTTTCGCAATGGATCCGGTGATCACCAGAATCGAAAAGGAAGTGCTCCAGCTTATAGCGGCGGACTTCACCAGTCAGCAAATTTCCGAAAAACTATTCCTGAGCAAAAGGACCATCGATAACTATCGCCTCAGCTTATTGATGAAATTAGGCGTAAAAAATCCGGCCGGGCTTATTAAAAAAGCCATTCAAATGGGAATTATTGATTAACCATTTTCTACCGTTGGAAGTGAGAGCGACACCGAGGGGCAATGAGATACGTATCCTGTCAGGATTACGTCAATAGACAGCGACCGGATTTATATTGCTTCTTATTTGGTGAAATTGAAAGCCCCCATAAAGTCGAAACATCGTCTTCGTCCCATTACAGGCAAGCATGTCGCTTGCCTCACAACAATAAATTACCCCGATCGGGACTCTTCCACGCAAATGGACGAAGCTGGAAACTGAGATATACCCAACTTGGCCTTTAAAGTTCATAGAAAGGCGCAAAGAAAATTTGTGCAATATTTGTTGTTGTTTTATACTCACTATATTTCAAGGCATGAGGTTATGGGAAAACATGAATGGCATCATCAGGCAACTCTATGTGGCTTCACACTACCTGGCGGTTACCATTTTATTAATATTGTCGTTTAATAAAAGTTCCTATGCTCAAATCTATTGGGACCGATACATTTTTGACATTCTTCCGGCCTCAAGGCGATTCTCCGACCCGCCTGCTTCTGAATTTACTGAAAGTAAGATACTACCATCGTATAAATGCTTTTATAATGAAAAAATTAAAGAAAATGGCATACAAACGAGAGAAAAAATGTCAATTGAAAACGGGCGAAACAAGCTGTTTGAAATTCTTAATTACAATAAGGATGGCTATATCGTTGTTCAACGAGAATTTGAACCTGAAGAAGAAAATCCTCAATCCGAATCTGTGTACAAATATTCCTACAGTAATTCCTATAAGGACGTTAGCGTAAGCCTAGAAAAAAATGGGATTTTGTATGGAAGGATTGATTTATATTTCGATGAACACAAACTGATAGATAGCTGCCTTAGTTTTAAAAATATTAGCGGCAAACTTGTTATTAACAAACGTTTCGCTTGCATATATGATTCCTTGAATAGAATCAGTAGATCTGTATCAACATTTGAAAATGAAGCTTGTCATCACGTGATCGAAAGGAGCACATATGAGTTAAGGCAACCTTCTTATTTGACTGCAAACTTGCTTTTTAATCAAAACTCTATTAAATCGCATCTTAAAAGAAAGTATAGATATAAAATATAACATATTCAAAATGACCTATATAGCTATGCATACAAATTTTACTATTCTGCGGTGCTTTTACGCTATGATAGCGCTCGAAAATCAACGATAAATTTACTATATAAAGATAGTATTGCTTCAATTTCATTTGGCCCCAATAACTATATTAATTTTCAGTATTTAAAAAAATCGGGTGGATTAGAATTTTGCAGTTATCGGTTTGATGGAAACTGGGTATACCGGTATAAAATACAACTTGATAAAATGAGCATTAGCTATAAAGAAGAATCGATTGAACGGGGATCGAGAGTCAAATTACAAACATCATCTGTCAATAGAATATTTTTCAATGAAAAAGGCCTAATTGAGCAATTTAATGCAATAAAATTCACCTATAAATAAATGAATTACAAACAAATTATACTACTCCATCTGGTCGAAGGACCCGTTTCGGCGTATTAAAGGCAAGCGTCGCGCTTGCGTCACATCAATTAATTACTTCGCAAGCGGGACGCGTTTTCGCACAAAAAGGATGCAATAGTCACTTTTTATTACTCCACCTTCTTCTTCACCATCCCCTCCAAAAACCAAAGCACATCCTTCATTTTTTTCATCCGCTCAACTACCAGCATAAAGTTCTTGCCTACCTGTTTGAGGCGGGCATTGCGGGTTTGGGTTTGGATGTAGTTGAGGATGTGGTTAAAGGTATCTGATTCAAAATAGGGCGATTCAGGGTTGCTGACAAAGTATAGGCGCATTTGGTCATTCTTGAGTATCAGCTTTTCAAACCCGAGTTCACAAGCTACCGTACGGGAACGGATGGTAGTGAATAGATCTTGCACCTGCGATGGGATAGGGCCGAACCTGTCCTGCATTTCATTGGCAAACTTCACCAGTTCTTCTTCATTGTCAATATCATCGAGCTGGGTGTAGATGCTCAGGCGTTCAGTTATATTTTCAACGTAGGTATCCGGTATAAGTATCTCCAAATCAGTATCAATGGTGCAATCAGTAACGTAATCGTTTTTACGGTTGAGCTCTTCCTTAAATACCTCTTTAAAGTCGGAGCTCTTCAGTTCGCGCATGGCTTCGGCCAGTATCTTCTGGTACATCTCAAAACCAATATCGGTAATAAAGCCGCTTTGCTCACCGCCTAACAAATTACCCGCGCCCCTAATATCAAGGTCGCGCATGGAAATCTGGAAACCGCTGCCCAGTTCATTGAATTGTTCCAGCGTCTGCAAACGTTTGCGACTATCACCCGGCAACAAGCTCATAGGCGGCGCCAGCAGGTAACAGAATGCCTTTTTATTGCTTCGCCCTACTCTTCCGCGTAACTGGTGCAGGTCGCTCAGGCCAAACTGATGAGCGTTGTTCACGATCATGGTATTGGCATTAGAAATATCCACACCACTTTCAACTATGTTGGTGCAACACAATACATCATACTTTTGCTCAATAAATTTCATGAGCGCATCTTCGAGCTGGTGCCCTTCCATCTGTCCGTGGGCCATACCTATACTCAAGTCCGGGCACAGGCCACGCAGTAAGGTTACCATTTCTGGCAGGCTTTGAACGCGGTTGTGTACAAAGTACACCTGCCCACCCCGCTCTGTCTCGTAATACAGCGCGTCGCGGATAGCATATTCATCAAATACCATTACTTCGGTATGCACCGGCTGCCTGTTCGGCGGCGGCGTATTGATAATACTGAGGTCGCGGGCATTCATCAACGAAAATTGCAATGTCCTTGGAATAGGTGTTGCAGTAAGCGTGAGCGTATCTACATTGGCTTTCAGTTCTCTGAGCTTCTCCTTTGCCCCAACGCCAAATTTCTGTTCTTCATCAATAATAAGGATACCCAGGTCCTTGAATTTCACATCCTTACCCAATATCCCATGAGTACCAATGATGATATCAATTTTCCCTTCCTCCAGTCGCTTGAAGGTTTCCTTCTTATCCTTCGCCGATTTGAAACGGTTCACATAATCAACAGTACACGGGAAATCTTTCAGTCGTTCCTTGAAAGTGTTGAAATGCTGGTAGGCCAAAATGGTTGTGGGTACCAGTATAGCAGCCTGTTTACTATCAGCAACCGCCTTAAATGCAGCACGGACCGCAATTTCCGTTTTCCCAAAACCCACATCGCCACACACCAGCCTGTCCATTGGTGACGGAGACTCCATATCGCGCTTCACATCAGCAGTCGCTTTTCCCTGGTCGGGCGTATCTTCATAGAAGAAGGACGCTTCCAACTCAGTTTGCATATAGCTGTCAGGCGAGAACGCAAAACCTTCCGACGCCTTTCGTTTGGCATAAAGCCTGATGAGGTCGGCTGCAATATCTTTAACTTGTTTCTTGGTCTTGTTCTTCAGCTTCGCCCAGGCATCACTGCCTAGTTTATTCACCCGGGGAATACTACCTTCTTTTCCGGTGAACTTAGTGATCTTGTGGAGTGAATTCACATTCACATAAAGCACATCGTTATCCTTATATAAGATACGGATAGCTTCCTGCATGTTGCCGTTCACTTCTATTTTTTGTAAGCCGCTGTACTTACCGACTCCATGATCTATGTGCGTAACATAGTCGCCCGGCTGCAACTCCCGTAGCGCCCGGAACGTTAGTGCCTTACCCTTGGAATATGCTTGTTTTACATTGTATTTATGGTAACGTTGAAATATCTGATGATCGGTGTAACAGATCGCCTTTTTGTCGTGGTCAATAAACCCTTTAGAAATAGCCGTTGCTACGGGAACGAAATTAATGCCGGCATTCAGGTCGTCGAAAATGCTGCGGAGGCGTTCCAGTTGCTTGGGGTTTTCCGCGAACATATACACCACATACTTTTGCGCAATACGTTTCTGCATATCAGCAATCAGCATATTGAACTGTCGGTTGAACACAGGCTGCTCTTCAGTGGCAAATTTGAAGGTAGCATCAATTTCATCGCCTGTTACTTTTTCGAGCGAATGATTGTACCATTCTATGAGGTGTCTTCCCTTTATTTTTTCCTGCCAGTCACCCGGAGCTTCAAAATCTGCCTTCGAGATTTCCTTAAGCATTTCCTCCTCATGATCAATGGCTACCTGGCCAAGGTTCATTTTTTCGGGCAGGTCAGCAATCATTTTTTCTATGCGGCCAATCGTAAACTGCAGGTCCTTTGCCCAGATAATGGTATTGGCAGGAAGGAAATCAAGCAAGGAAATTTTCTCCTGGGTTTCGAACTTTGTTTCGATATTAGGTAGAATGGATACCTGGAGTAATTTTCGTTCAGAGAGCTGTGTTTCCGGATTAAAGATACGAATGCTATCTACTTCAGTATCAAACAACTCTATACGATAAGGATGCTCGTTGCCAAAGGAATAAATATCTAGGATACCTCCCCTCATGGCAAACTGCCCGGGCTCATACACAAAGTCCTCGCGTTTAAAGCCGAGATCAACGAACTGCGCCATCATTGCATCAACTGCAATATCTTCCCCCACCTTTATGTGAATCATATTACGGGAAAGGGAAGCGGGGTTAACTACCTTTTCAAACAATGCTTCGGGATAAGTTACCAATACCTTCTTACGGGCCCTGTCGCCGGCAAACTTTGTGAGTGCTTCCGTACGGAGCATAACGTGGCTACTGTTCAACTCATTGAACGCGCCCGTTCGTTTAAATGAATCTGGAAAGAAACAAATATCCAGCGCCTTCGTCAAATGCTCTATGTCATTATGAAAGTACGCGGCCTCCTCCTTATCATTTAAAATAAATACATGATTGGAGTCGGTGGCCTGCCATAATGCGGCAGCGACAAAGTTGATGGAGGAGCCTCTTAGGTTATCGAGGTAAACCCTTATTTTATGACCGGGCAAGGTGATCCCGGCCGCAATTTGTTTTATACGGATATCATTCTGGTATAATCCCTGCAGTGCTTCCAGATTCATTGGCGCGCAAAGGTAGGGAAATATGAAGTTTGGTGGGGGATGTAATTGTGTAAACGTTTTACAAAATTACCGCATCGAAAAAAACCTTCAACAGAAAAATAGCTAACTTTACAATATGGACGCAACATCAAAAACCCGTGAATTGATTGCCCGGTATGGCATAAAAACGACCGTTAGGGAAGACCTAACTGAAAAATCAAATCAGGTAAAAATAGCAAATGCCAATCACCCAAAGATTGTAGCCAGTAAAAAAATAGCTGAAAAATTGAATATTAAATAAGAAAAACTGAATACAAAACAATTAAAACCCCGCAAGTAATGCAACAACAGGGTTGCACATTTCTTAGTTGGTTTCACCACAACCCCTATAGATCAATCCTCATCCACAACAATATCCTTAAATAATTCCGTAATATCTAAAGAAAACCCTGGCAATACAGGTGATGTGATGATATCATCAGCCGACATAGTTCTCAATGGCTGAAACTTACCTGCCTGATCAAGAATGTGAATAGTAACGAATTGGTTTTGCGGACTAACGATCCAGTACTCCTTTACTCCTGCTTCCTCGTATATATCGTATTTTTTCTTCAATTCTTTAGAATTATTGCCAGGGCTCAACACCTCTACAACTATGTCAGGTGCACCAATGCAGCCTTTCTTATCTATTTTCGCCACATCACAAACCACGCAAATATCCGGCTGAAGTACAGTGAAAATACTTTTATCATCCCTGCCCTTTCGCGGTAACCGAACATCAAAAGGAGCAAAGTAGACTTTGCAACCTTTGTCTTTCAAATAATTCTTTATGGGGTTATATATGTTGCCGGATATCTCCTGATGCAGACTGCTAGGACCAGCCATCATCTCATACACTTTTCCATTAATCAACTCCACCCGCTCTGCAAACGTCCATTTGTAGTAGTCGGCATAACTGTAGGTTTTATTTAAATCGAGGTCAGAAAAAAGCATAACCAATATTTTTACAAAAATACGAGTTTTGCTTTTCGAATGAAAGCCTATCTTCGGATCAGTAATGCTGATTCTGCGCAAATGAACAAAACGTATCAATATATTAATAAAATTCACAAGCACATAACCACCATTGCTCAGGAAATCCATGCTTACCGCAGTCTGAGATTTATTCTATGCTTTTATCCCGCGCTACTTTTGCTAATACCCTGTGGTGATAATTCTGCCAGAAAGAAAGAACGAATTCAATTCGGTGTCGTTGCTCCCATTAAGCCGGTCGATACCATTACCCAGGCTTTTTTTGATGGCAGGTACTATTCGCCATATATCATCAGACTCGGAACGAAGTACAAGCGGTCATTCATTAATATAGATTCTGCATATTTTAATATCGCTCACCTTACACCGGCGGAGCGGGAGACGTATTATCAGAAAGTTGTTGGGCTGCTCCCAAAGGAGGATGTGCAGGTTTATCAACTCATTTGGGCGTTACCGGAAATGCATCAATTACTTACAGCCGACGGCGGCCCTGGAACAATAGTAACCTGGATAAAGGACAGACCCAGCGAGCACAATGACAAATACGTTGTGGAGATCAGAAAAAATGAAATCAAGAAGTTCCGTCTCGAAAAAGACCTCGCTTACTTTCGTATCAGCCTGCATCCGATAGCTATAGAAATAGCTACCGAAAGTGAATATTATGTTCCGCTGAAAAAATGGCGGAGTGTGATCAGGTGAAAACGTGTAGCGCCATTGTAAGGATCGGACAAATTAACCCAGGTGAACTTCTATGTTATTTTTGAAAACCCCAATATTTTTTACTAATTTAGTTTTCTAAAATTTATACCTCATGAAAAAAATCACCCTGATTGTTTGCCTTTTGGCAATTGCCTGCCCAAAATTGCCCGGGCAATCATTGCCCCCCTATCTGTCATCTTCAGGGCTTATTGCCTGGTATCCTTTCAACAGTAACGCGCAGGATGAGAGTGGTAACGGGCACCATGGGGTAATTGGTGTGAGCACAGTTTGGGCAACAGACCGAATGGGCAGTGTTAACAGTGCCTATCATTTTAATGGCTATTCCAGCAATATCATTTCTTCTGATACATTCTTTGATATTGGCATGCACAACTACACCCTCTCCTGTTGGATCAATTCTGACAGTATTAATAACCCGCATAATGGTAATAACAATCAAAATATCTTAAATACCATTCCACACAACGGCATGGCAATAAGTTATAACTGGGGGCATACCAACAAGTATTCAACATGGGTGAATGATAACCCAACCTATGCCTCCTGGAACATTCTTGGGAACGCCAAATCTCATACAAATATCACAGCCACGACATGGAAACACATTGTTTTGAAAAAAATAAATGATACCGGATATCATTTTTATGTTAATGGTGTGCTCGACACAATGTACCACACCACCCTTTCATCAATAACCAGGCACTGTAAAATAAGCATGGGAAGAACTGACACAACACACGCCACCGAAACATTTCTCGGCAGGCTCGACGATTTTGCAATTTATAACCGGGCAATTTCCGATTCCGAGATTGTCAACCTCTACTTTGCCATTAACGGAGTCTCATGGACCTGTGTTGGCTCAACCAATGTTTTGTCGAGCTTCGTAACCGGTGGCACCTGGAGCAGCAGCAGTACATCCATTGCCACAGTAAGCACCTCGGGCGTAGTTACCGGGGTTGCAGTCGGCACAGTAGTTATTTCATATACCGTAGGCACTATAACCGGAACATTTCCAATAAATATTCTCGCTGCGCCTCCAACCGGAACCATTAGTGGCCACAACTTTGTCTGCGTCAGCGAAACGGACACGCTGACAGACACAACATCGGGAGGAAGTTGGGCTATGGCCAACAACCGGGCAACAATTTCTACTTCGGGCGTTGTTGCGGGTAACACCGCTGGCAAGGACACTGCTTATTATATTGTATCTGGCCCTTGTGGAATTGACACAATGAAATTCCCTATGACCGTTTACTCCCTCCACCAGTGCGATTCAATGCTCGAGGTAGTTCACCTGACTAATTCTAATAATGGTATAACTCTATACCCTAACCCAAGCAAGGGTAACTTCACAGTGGAACTCACCAACTGCAAGCAGGCGACCATAACTTTGTTTGATATTGCAGGAAGGATTGCTGAGGAGCGAACTGTTAACGAAACAACCAGCCAAAATTTAAAATATCAGATCGGCCACCTTTTGCCAGGCAATTACCAGCTTAGAGTTGTCAGTGATGGTAAAACATACAGAGAACGAATAACGATACTCGAATAACTTCAATAAAAAAGCCTCCAAATAAGGAGGCTTTTTTAGTAACGTCAGCATTTGATCTACTTGATCAGTTTCTTATAAAAATTGTTGAACTTGAAAATATCAAGGTATGTTTTTGTACGAGCGTAAATCTCTTTAATTTCCTCAGGGCTTAACTCCTGCGCTGTCTTCAGGTTGATCTCTTCTGTCGGAGTCCGTACAGTTCCCCATGGGTAAACTTCTTTCAACTCTTCACCATTCCAGCTTGGAGTTTCAAGAGTCTTGCTGGAACCAATGCCTGCCTTAGCTAGCACAGCGGAAAGCACACCAACTTTATCCTTGATAATGTCGTCATACTTCACGATATGGTAATGATCGGGGTATTTTTCTGCGTAGATCAGGGAGAAATACTGGCAGGTAACCCAACCGGTCATATAATGAGCGATGGATAGTGGTACTGCTCGCTTCTTTGTATCGGCATAAGCAGAGAACGGATTCCTCACAACATGCAGTACATGGCCATTACCATTATAGTCATTAATGATCTTATCACCATCAACTCCAATAATAGGGCTATATCCAACCCATGCTTTTTCTTTGCCAGTCGTTTTATAATTCTTCCATGCAGAGAAACTAGCCCTGAAGAAAGCCTCCATAACGTTGGCTCTGGTAAGATCCTTGCCTTTCAGGAATTTTAGAAAATCCTGCTTCCTGTCTTTATCAGACATGTCTATATCGGCAGTACGGAATTTACTTACATATGGTGTTTTGGCGCGTACTTTTCCCTCTTCGTCAATGATCAGTTCATACATTTCTTCAGCAGAAGCCGAACCAGGGAAAATGGGCCACCTGTACTTTAATGGGTACATGCTGGAAAGGTAATCATTCACAAACTTAGTGCCGGGCTGAGATTCAAACGGGTAAACAAATAACTCAGGATGTCCGTCCAATAAGCGGTGAGTAGTGTTACCGCCATTTTCATACATTGCGGATAACATGATGAATTTGTAATCTGATTTCTTCATAGTACTATAATAGTTGTGTGCGTAAAAATAATGTTTAAACTAATGAAACTGAAAATATATTTTGCTCGGTTGCCGTCTTTTTTATGGATTTAAACGGCAATCCATTACATATGTTTTTCGAAATATAATCGATGGCAAATAATTGATTGCCGTATGGGAATTTAACTGACGCTATTTCCTTCATGTTTTCAAGGTCTATTGCCACAATAGAACATTCCTGAGTTGCTGATGTAATGCCGGGTGCATAATGCCGGAAACGAGGCAATACTCTTGACACCCCTACAAAAAGTATATTCCCAACGAAACACAACCCGCGGGTCCAGCCATTACATTTTATTACAGGCACAAATTGTTCATTTTCAATATATCCGACTTCGCCATACCCACTGTTGGCTACCCAAACCTTTCCATTGTGAAGTCGCGCAGCATGGGGCCGGGTTAGTCCGTAGCCCATCGGCTCGCGTGTTTTGCCGGAGAAAATTACACCTTGCTTATCGACCGGATAATTGTGATGCCCTGGCCTCCTTGATGAAATTTTTGCGCCCGATGCACTAAAATAAGAATTTTCAATATCAGCACCTGCAGCTATAGAATTCAACTGAATGTAGTTGGCTTTTGTTTCCGGTGCTCCATTTTTATCTACACAGTTCGGCCACCACAGCGGCTGCTCGGGCGAGGAATTGGAAAAATCGACGGGTACTATACAGTTCATACCAACGGAATTGGCATATAATTTTCCGCCGCAAATAGCCAGGTCGTGAAAATAATAAGAACCCGGATAGTATTTTGCCCGCGTAGGCATGAACACTTTCCCCGCAGGTTTAGCGCTTTTTATTCTTTTGAGGTAACCAGTTGTAACTCCGAATTCAATAACCTGGTTGGGGTTTCGGGTAGCAGCGACGTACATGGCATTGGTTGATCGGTCTATCGCAATGCCTGAAGGGTGTGGTACATGAAAAAAAGTCTGTTCCAGTTTCCCTGTTGAATTTGCACCTAAGCCAATCAGCAAGTTCTCATATTCCCTGCTGGCCACCAGCGTGATATTGAGATCGTTCAGCAATTGGGCAAATGAAGGAGCCGCCTTATATTTTAAAGTATCGGAAGTAATACCGGCTACATCTAATGATGTCCCGAATATTTCAGAAGGATGGCGAAGGGCCAGATTTTGCTGCGACCACAGGGTTTCTTTTGCACTCATAGCTTCTTCTTCAACTTTAGTGCCCCTGAATACATTTTAAATGCTGATTTGAAATTGGTCGTGCTGGCTCCGCTGATTCTTGTAGTAGACACCACAGGTATCTCAATGATCTTTACATTCATCATCGAACACCTCACAATGATCTCCGCATCTATCAGATCATCGTCTGAAACTATATTCAGTTTATCGTAAACCTTGCGCGGTAAAACTTTCGGGGTACCATTAATGTCCCAGACAGGTACTTTATATAATATCCGGCATTCAAGGTTATATAAAATAGACCCGGCTTTACGGGTCAGCTTTTCCCTGATGATGCGGGTAGCCTTGACTACATTATCATTATTGACCTTTGCGTAATTCAGAATGAGTAACAAATCTTCAATTTCGGTTCTGGCTGAATTCGTATAACAGAGATATTTCCCCTCCGCTTTTGACAGGCCAAACTTAACCGCCCTGCCCCAGCCTCCCTTTTCCAGCCAAAATACTTTCACATTGGGGCGATTGTTAAGACTGTTCAATTTTTCAACTGCGCCATCGTTAGCACCGTTTACAATAAACAGTAGTTCCCAAGGCTCACCGAGGGTGTCCAGGTTTTCTGTGTAGGTTTTATATAAATGCTCAGCATGATTAACCTGCTTATATAAAGGCAATATGACCGAAAAAATAGGTGTAATCATACTTGTTTGTTCCAGTTCCAGAATGCAGTATCAAATTTAACTTCTTTTTGCCATGAATCAACTTTCGCCAACCCATCGGCCAGGCTAACTTCCGCCTGCCAGCCCAATAGCTCCTTTGCCTTGCGGCTATCAGAATACCAGTCTTTTACATCCCAATTCCTGTTGGGCATACCATTGAACTCAGGAAGGGAAGGAATATCAAACTGGTCTTTGATCAGGTGGGTCAGCTCTCTTATTGTGGTTTTAACCCCTGTACCAATATTAAATGCCTCACCTTTTACTTGCTCAACTGACGAAGCTGCTCTTATAAAAGCGTCACAAACATCATTTACATCAACAAAATCGCGGGAAATATCGGGATCGACTAATGGAGGATAAGTCTTCTTGCGGGCAGCCGATACAAGCACAGGTACCAACCTGTCCGGTTCTTCCCATGGTCCATATGCTGAATACAACCTCAAATGTACCGCAGGTAAGCGCTCAATTGTTCCGTAGTATTTTACAGAATAATATGATGCAACCTTTGAGACAGCGTAATGACTGTTGGGTACCAGCAATGCATCTTCAGTTGGCGCCGCACTATTGGTACCATATTCCGAACTAGACCCGGCATGCACATATGCGGCAAAGCCATGCTCCTTTAGTAATTCGATGATGTTTACAACCGAGTTGAAATTAGTGTTATATATTTTTTTGTATTCTTTTTGCTTGGAGTAGGCTCCGTAGGCCGCCAGATTAAAAATTGTCCTTGGTTTATGTTCCCTGAACAGGTCTTTAAGAATAGTGATCTCATTTATATCACATGAAATAATATTGTCAACAGGCGTATAATTTACCAGGAGCCTCCAGTTGTTGCGCGGATCCTGAGTAATGGCAAATACATCCTTTCTGACGGAGAGGATAACATTAAATAAATTAACACCTATAAACCCTCCAGCGCCAAAAACGAATATGGGGCCTTCCAGTTCTCTTATTTTTTGTTGAATTGCTTCACTTATTACCATATCGGCTCAAAAATATGAATTAATCACCTTCAAAATATTCCCTTCATCTAATCCGCTCAACTGCTGGTGGTAACCCTGGTTACCATACAATCCATTAGGGTAGCCTTCAGCATGTAAACTTATAAATTTATTTAATGGTAACCCAAGTTCATTTATCAACAGCGAAACTGCGCCCCCAAGGCCACCCACAGAAATATGTTCCTCAATCACCAACACATTCTTACTTGCTATTATACTCGTCAGCATTTCCTGAGACAACGCAATAAGTGGAAAGGCATTACAAATAAACACATCTATCTCAGTGCGGTGCGGATGGTCATTCAAGGCAGCCAGCATATTATTCGTTACCGGACCCATAGAAACAATAGTAAGACCCGGCGCGGTTTCATTTACCAGAACACCACCGCCCTCATTCTGGCGCATACCTTCTGGCGCATTTTTCCCCAACCCCAACCTCAGGTAGGCAGGGCGGCGCCTTTCGGTCATGATACCTATGCAGCCCCGCATGTCATCAACAAACGCTGGTACATAGCATTGAATATTAGGTAAACCACTTAATGTAGCAATATCTTCAATTGCATGATGGCTTGACCCCATAATACCATACCCATATCCACCTCCATTACCTACAATATATACCGGTAAATTATGAAAACAGACATCATTACGCATTTGCTCCAGGCAACGGTATACCACAAATGGCGCAATACTGTAACACATAACCTGAAACCCCTGCGAAGCCATACCAGCTGCAACACCAATCATGTTTTGCTCAGCCACCCCTGCATTAATGAAACGGTCGCCCATTTTACGGGCTACGTTTTCCAATGCTGCATAACCCAGGTCACCGGTAACAAATACAAAATCATCGCGATCGGCCAGATTTTGTTCAATATATTCGGAAAAATGCTTTCTCATTTATACTCAGACCCGAAGGATTTTAATCATTTTAAATACCATAGTTCACCTGCAAATCAAGTTGTGCCTCGGCGTATTGTGCCTCGGTCATGGGGAGATAGTGCCATTCCATTCTATCTTCCATGTACCTGATACCCTTTCCTTTTACCGTACGCGCAACAATCATTTTCGGCTTGCCATTTTTTCTAGTAGCAAGTGCTTGCCATGCTTCCAGCAACTTACCTATGTCATGCCCATCGGCTTCCACTACCTCGAAACCCATGGCTTCCCATAATTTCGGCGCAGCTGTATCTCCCAAAATATCTTGTGTATTTCCAAAACCCTGCAAACCATTTCTATCAATAAATGCGATCAGGTTATCCAGTTTATTAGACACAGCGAAATGCCCTGCCTCCCACGAAGTACCCTCGTTCGTTTCTCCATCACTCATCAGCACAAAACTCAACTTGTCTTCTTTTTTCAATTTTGCTGCTTTGGCAATACCCGCGGCCAATGGGAGTCCATGCCCAAGTGAACCTGTTGCAAATGGAATTGCGGCATATTTTAATGGAGCAGGATGGGCTGGCAAGGTTGTGGCATTTTTATAGAAAGTAGACAAATCCTCTACCGGAATAGCACCTGTTTCGTGCAGGATAGTATACAAAGCCGTAGCCGCATGGCCTTTTGACAAAATAAATGTATCCCCTTCAGCTTTAAACTTCAGGATGGCAGTCATTATGTCGATACAACTCAGCGAACACCCAATGTGGCCCGAATTTGCACCGTAGTGCATTTTCAGGATATTGTTCCTCAGTTTGCCCTGTAGTAATTTATAGTCCATGATTCGTAAAATGAATTGCAAAAACCTTTACAAGATAGAATGTTTGTTGCAAACAGCCAATATAATTTAGTTTAAGCGCTCTCCTATTCATCAAATAAATTCGCCTGCAACATAATTTACATGCAAATTTTCATATTTCCATTTTCTTCCTTATTTTCGTTTCATGAAACATATCATAACATTTGCCTTAATAATAATGCTGCAGGGAATTGGTCAGGCGCAAACCAAGGCCGACTACATAAAGGCCATCACCAAATTCCAGACCTACTACAACAGGCAACAATGCAACGAAATCACCAATATGTTTTCCGATACCTGGGGGGCAATGAAGCAAACATTATGGGAAGAAAGCAAACAAAAACATCTATGGACAGACTATGGAAAAATGATTTCCTTCCAATATCTGATGGAAGAAGATAGTCTGGCTTACTTTAAGACAGAATTCGAAAAGTCAGTTCACATGATGAGCTTATCATTGGACAAGGCTAACAAATTTGAAACATTCCGTTTTCAAACGAGCGATACCCATATTGATAGCGTACTCGGTAAGAGGGCTGTGAAAGTGATCAAACGCAAATAAAATAGTTGCATTTTGTTTGGTGTATGGAAAGGAACAAACGCTACCGTCGCATAAATGACAATCTGATTTTTTGAACAATGGTTTTTCCTTGGCGTATCCCTCATAGAGATTACTGATTATTTCGTATTTTGGCACATTACAAAACACAGTTATAGTGTCATCAAAGAAAAAGAACGCTCCCGAAAAGGTAATCGAAAAGGTAGTAGAACCGAAACAGACGGCAACCACAACTTCAGATTCCAAACCGTTAACCGATATTTTTGAAACCTACAAGAGTAAGATCCCCTTCATTGCATTGGGAGTGTTGCTATTGGCAGTCATCATAGTTTTCAGGGATTATATGCTGGGCGAGAAGGCCTATTTCTTTAGAGATATTGGAAGTGACTCTTACAACTTCTCCTACCCTTCCATGTATAATACCGCCGACTATATCGCTAAACACGGCATTCCCAAATGGTCTTTCAATGCGGGTATGGGACAGAGTATTTTCCCATTCATGTTCCGCGACCCATTCGATATCATCTATTACCTGACCGGAAAGAATAGCATACTGTTCGGTATTATTTTCAAGGAGATATTGAAAATAGTATTAGCCGGAATGATCTTCTTTAATTTTCTGCGAAAACTGAATGTATCTGGTTATGCGTCATTGATAGGTTGTCTGTTGTTTTCTTTCTCAGGTTTTATGATATTGGGTAGCGGGTGGTACCTGTTTACCTTTGAGGCACTGACTTTAGCACTCCTTCTTCTCGGCTTTGAACATCTATTGAGTGGAGGTAAGTGGTATATCTTCCCTTTCGGCATTTTCCTGATTGGCATTTCACAGCCCTTCAACCTGTATGTATTCGGTGTTTTCCTGGCCATGTACGCGGTTTTACGCATGGTGATGAGTGACTATACCATTAAGGATGGAGCTATTTTGCTCGGAAAAATGGCCGGCCTGGGCGTCGTTGGCATATTAGTGGCTGGTCCTTTCTTCCTCGAAAATGTAGTTCAATTATTGGAAAGCCCGCGCGGAGGCGGTAGTTTTTCATTGTCTCACCAGCTCTCGCAAACTCCAATGTTTGAAGCCGCTGACAAACTAGAAATGGGTACCAGCATTCTTCGTTTTTTCTCTACCGATATTTTGGGTGGAGGGATGGACTTTAAAGGATGGCATAATTACCTGGAAGCGCCTATGTTTTACTGTGGCATTCCTTGCCTGCTGCTAATGCCTCAGGTGTTCCAGTTCCTGAGTAAAAAAACAAAAACAGCGTTTGGCATTTTTATTGGCATCTGGATCCTTGCTATCATTTTTCCGTATTTCAGGTATTCTTTCTGGCTGTTTTCAGGCAACTATTACCGGGCATTTTCATTCTTTGTTGCTGTCGTATTTATCTTTTATTCCGTTCAGGCGCTGAATATGATCCTCGAAAAAAGGAAGATCAACCTGATCGTTTTGGGAGTGACCGTTGCATTTCTATTGGTTTTACTGAATCATCCCTACTTCCCTGAATCCGGGATCGTGAATCCGACAATAGCCGGTTTCGTCAGTTTAATGATCATCGTTCATGCAGTTTTGCTGTTTCTGTTGAGCAAGCAAAAAAACATTGCGCCTATTAAATATGCATTCCTGGCGGCCGTGCTTTTGGAAGTTACTTATTTTTCAGGCTCAACAGTGAATGACCGGGCACCCATCACAGCGTCAGATATTGAACAAAGAGGTGGTTACGGCGATTACTCCATTGAGGCACTCGACTACCTGAAAAAACACGACAATTCATTTTACAGGATCGACAAGGGTTATGCATCTACCCTGGCCATGCACTATTCGCTTAATGATGGCATGGCGCAAGATTACAAGGGGACCAGTTCCTACAATTCCTTCAACCAGGAAAATTACATTCATTACCTTACCCTAATGGGTATGGCCGACACGATGGATGAAACCTCATCGCGCTGGGCACAGGGGTTGATGCGCCGGCCTATGCTGGAAGCACAAAACGGGGTTAAGTACATTATCACCAAAAAGATGGTGAACCCGGCATGGTACCAGCTTTGCGATTCCCTGACCATGCTTAACAACGTAATTATCCTTAAAAACAAAAACGTGCTCCCGCTTGGCTTTGGGTACAATTGCTTTATCAGGGAAAACAGTTTCAAGACGCTGAATACCTTCCAGAAAGATTATCTCTCGCTAAAAGCAGCGGTTGTGAAAGACGCCGATGTTGCCAAGTGCAGCGGACTTAAAGAGATCACGCTTGCGGATACATTCGGGACAGGTCAGTTTACATTTGATAATATAACTCAGATGGTAACAGCGCTTAAGGCAGACACCATGACCATGAGTAATTATACAGATGTGCTGATCAATGGCAAAGTAAACCTGAACGAAAACCGGATGATGTACTTCGCAATGCCATTTGACGCTGGCTGGAAAGCCACTGTTGATGGCAAGGAGCAGGATAAGATCATACTCAGTGCCGGCATGACCGGCCTGATGCTACCGAAGGGACAGCACACCATAAACCTTGCTTACGACCTTCGTTACCTGAAAAAAGGAATGATGATGAGCTTTGCTGGCTTGCTGCTGTTTGCCGGTTTGTTTGTTGTGGCAAGAAAGAAGGGGAAAGAGGAGGCTTAAAACTCACGAGCCGGTTCAGTAACTTCGAATCTCGTGAGTAAGTATCGCTGGCTTCTTCATGATGCCGACGGCATCACATATTTATAGAAAAATGCTATCCTTTTCTAACGATGCCGAAGGTATCGCACCTGCATAAACCAAAAACGTAGTGCGATACCTTTGGCATCGGCAGCATTCATTCACTTTAATCTATAAATGTGCAATCCCTTCAGGATTGTCCGGCTAACTAACTCAAATGCACTAACTACCCTGAATCATCAGTACACTTTTCACCGACTGTTCCTTTAAATGAAGGAAGGACTTGCGGGTTTCGTCGCGCTTGAACTGTTCGAAATGGGCTTCAGAAGGGAAGCTAACCAGATGAATTTCGTAGGGCGCTTCAATAGCTGCTTCTATCACTTCACCGGACTTTATACGCAACATAAGTACGCCTTCGTATTGGTTAATAATAGGAATTGCCATGGCTTCAAATTCATTAAAAATCTCCTCCTTGCCGGGTTGCAGATATATAAGTTGGGTTATGTAGATCATGGCTTTTCTAATTGGGAAGATTGTTCACAGACTGGATACTGTAGTGAGTTTTTCTTAATTTTATAAAAATTGGTAGCGAACTATTCTGCATTTCTTTGTCAGATTACAGAGAATGTATCTCTCAACTGACAAAACTAAAGAAGTTTCAAACAATAAAAACGAAGTTCATGAGCAAAACCGACAGCCAGGACCTACTGCAATTTCTTGCTCCGTTTGGAGAAGAAAAAACGGAGGTCGTCATGTGGCTGCGGGAATTTGTTTGGGATTTATATCCTCAAACCAATGAGCTCATCTACGACAACTATAATGCAGTGGCATTTGGGTGGTCACCTACGGATAAAATAGGTCATACTTTTTGTTCCATAGCCGTTGGGCGGAGTAGTGGCAATGTTCATTTTGGTTTCTACTGGGGTAGCCAGATCGCCGACCCGGAAAAAATGCTGCTGGGTAATGGCAACCAATACCGTTATATTTTGGTAAAAACCATTGCTGACTTCCCCAGAGCATACATGGAACAATTGTTATTGGATGCTTATGCCAATTCCCTGGCGAAAGTAAAAGACCCAAAACAGCTTATGCAAGGGGTTACCATTACGAAATCAATCTCTTCGGTAAAGCGGGAGAAAAAAGCTACCCCCAAGAAAAAGAAATAGTCCCCTACTTAGGTCTGCTGAAAAAGTCAAATCTGTTGCCCATCCCTGAGTTTGAGCGTGAAATCTACGCTCCTGAAGCATGGCTTTTGAAGGCTATGCCACAATAACCATTCATCTGGACTAAGTTCTACCCCTCCGGGGTAGGTGTTTTTCAACGTTGATCCGAGGGTTTGCACCCTCGGCTATTATTATTAAACACCCTCCGGGGTTTTGGATCAGTGCAGTTGACTTTTTCAGCAGACCCTACTTGCCCTGACTGGTGGTTTCAACTGCCTTGAGCTTTGCGTCCTTTTTCCAGCCAACAATTTTTTGAAAACCAATTGTAAACCTCTGACCCAGGGAAACATTGAAATCGGTGATCCAGTTGGACGGGGTGTTTATAATTGCATAAGAAAAACCTCCGATTCCCAAATGAATGCCATACCCTTTATAAATATTGAAACCGAAAACTGGTGAAAGATCAATGTTCAATTCATTGCCATCGATATTGGGAGGGTTGCCATTAGTCACTGGTACATTATAATAACCTTGAAGTACTGTTGAGGAAATTTCACTTCCCGACTTAACCAAAGAAAATTGAGAATAAATAAAAATATTCTTGCTCACCCAATTGGTGTATCTGCCAAAGGCGCCCACACTCCAAGTCTTGATCTTATAATCATAAACATCGGATGACAGCATATTCATTGCATATAGGTCATGCTGAATACCATAGCCCAGAACCAGACCCGCCGTAAAATGTTTATCAAAGTTACGACCTACCCTTGTGCTCAATGACCAATTCACCAAAGATAGATCGGGGTGTCCTGCCATTGAATTAGCAGTATTTGATTTGTAGGTTGTACGGCCAAAACCACCATTGATATCTACAATGCCAGTGCCGGTTTGCGCAGTCGCATTTCCTGCCAATACCAAAAGTAAACCGGCAGTCAAAAGGGGTAATTTCATATAGTTTGTTTTAAGAACGGGCGCAAATATCGGCAGGGAAGTTGGTTAATGCAAACGAAGATTTGCATATTTACGTACAAATATTTCCCCTTCAAAACAACGATAACTGCTTATTCTTTACCCGCCTGAATTCACTGGTATTGTATTCCATATGCCCTTCGTTGAGGTGGTATTTTTTGCAATACAACTTGAATTGTGTTTTTATTAGTTCCGCAAATTTACCATCACCGGTCATCCGGGCGCCAAAGCGGCTGTCTGTTACATCTCCGTCATGACATTCACTTATCTGGTGCCAAACTTTGTCGGCTCTGTCGGGGAAGGCTTTATGTAACCAGTCATGAAAGATGCCCTTGATAGCACCATTGAGGCGCACAACCGTATACCCCGCCCACTTTGCGCCTGCTTCGCTAGCGGCCTTCAGTACATCATG
>CANCOG010000010.1 GCA_947379685.1 Flavipsychrobacter stenotrophus
CCGGTGCAATAAAAAACATTAAATAAGTACCTTTGCGCTCCGATAAAACAATTCTTAAATACTATGACGTTCCGTACAGAAAAGGATACAATGGGCGAAGTGCAGGTGCCTGCAACCGCATATTATGGTGCGCAAACTCAGCGCTCTATCGAGAATTTCAAAATTGCCCAGGATATCAACAAAATGCCGAAGGAGATCATCCGCGCATTTGCTTACCTGAAAAAGGCTGCAGCGATCACCAATTGCCAGTTGGGTGTGTTACCACAGGATAAGAGCGATGCAATAGGTAACGTTTGTGACGAGATACTGGAAGGTAAGCTCGATAACGAGTTTCCATTGGTAGTTTGGCAAACCGGCTCGGGTACCCAATCGAATATGAACGTAAACGAGGTTGTGGCATATCGCGCTCACGTGATCAATGGTGGTCAACTCACCGACAAAGAGAAATTCATTCATCCAAATGATGACGTGAATAAATCTCAGTCTTCGAATGATACCTTTCCTACTGCAATGCACATTGCTGCCTATAAAATGCTCGTGGATGTAACTATTCCCGGTATTAAGAAATTGCGTGACACACTTGCTTCAAAATCGAAAGAGTATATGCATGTGGTGAAGATCGGCCGCACGCATTTTATGGATGCTACTCCATTGACCGTTGGTCAGGAACTGAGTGGTTATGTTTCCCAGCTCGATCATGGCTTAAGGGCAATTAATAATACGCTGGCGCATCTTAGCGAGCTCGCTCTGGGTGGTACTGCAGTTGGTACTGGTATCAATACCCCAAAAGGGTACGCGGTAAAGGTTGCTGAAAATATTGCAAATCTCACCGGTCTTCCGTTTATAACAGCTGAAAACAAATTCGAGAGTCTTGCTGCGCATGATGCCATTGTAGAGACTCATGGTGCACTGAAAATGGTGGCTGTTAGCCTTATGAAAATAGCTAATGATGTGCGTATGCTCAGCTCCGGACCTCGTTCAGGTATCGGGGAAATGTTCATTCCTGATAACGAACCGGGTTCTTCTATCATGCCGGGAAAAGTAAATCCTACTCAGTGCGAAGCGCTGACCATGATTGCCGCACAGGTAATGGGTAATGATGTTACTATTGGCATTGGTGGTTCAAATGGCCATTTTGAATTGAACGTGTTCAAGCCGGTGATGATCTTTAATTTCCTGCATAGTGCAAGGCTGATAGGCGAAGGCTGCGTTTCATTCAACGACAAGTGCGCCGTAGGACTAGCTCCAATTGAAGAAAACATAGCTAAGCATGTCAATAATTCGCTGATGCTGGTGACTTCACTGAACACGAAGATTGGTTACTATAAAGCTGCCGAAATTGCTCAAACCGCACATAAACAAGGCAAGACACTGAAACAGACTGCTATTGACCTGGGTTATGTTACAGCCGAAGAATTCGATGAATGGGTGAAACCAGCTGATATGGTTGGTGAACTTGGATAATATAGGTAATATTAAAAGAAGCAGGCTATCCTTCCCGGGTGGCCTGCTTCTTTTTGTTTCAAATGCTTGAGTGGCTGAACTCTTTGCCACACTCAATATTTATCTGTGGGCTATAAACACAGGTAGTTTATGTTCGTGAATAGTAGCAGTAATGAAGCTCTTGCGTAGTAGTGAGGAAAGTGAAGACCTTCCGTATGACCCTGTTACCAATAATGAACTGCCATAATCTTCCAACCAGGTATTGAAATACTTTCCTGGGTCAGTTTCTAGTTTGAAGATTCTAAGATCCTTGAAATGACGGGGGGCAAGTTCTTCAATATAATCGAGATCGGGGATTGCTTCATTTTCGTCTCCGGCAAACAGGAGCAATGTTTTCATACCGGTCAGTTCCGGGAAAAGGTAAGCGAACTGTTTGATGGCATATACAGAGGACTCACTGCCGTCATAACACAGGATGACATTTTCTGGTGCTTTATAATGTTCGGGTACTACAATTACCGGGCATTCTGCCTTGTGTAAGACTGTTTGAATATAGTCGTCCTGTTCGGCTGTCCCCAGGTTTTCATAGAAAAGCTCACTGCTCAAAACAAGCATGTCTGCAAACCGGCTCTCCAGCTTTACTTCGTCAATTACATGTTTTTCGTCATCGGGGTGTATGCGGTATTCAATGCCGTTTTTTTCGCACAATAATGCAAAGCGGGTCATGTTTTCCTTAAGAATGCCAGTGTCGTTCAGCTCTATTTCTTTATAATAGACTGGTCCGCTCAGCCCTCCAATTGAGTATAGCAATTCGGCATAATCAATACCGGGCAGGAAAATGCCAGTGGCAAGCACTGGTTGCATATCATTGAGATGGCGAACAAACTCAAAAGCCCCTTCGGAAAAGTGATTACCGTCGAATGCGACAATTATTTTTTTCATAAAATATCATTTGGTTTCCTGATGATATTTCAAAAGTATTTCATTCTGCAGGGCCGAAGTATGACGCCGGTCAGTTCAGGAAGTGATTTCGCTCATCGTAATTTCATATTTCATTACGGTTTATTGTTATTTAATTTAGCTGATTCTATCGTTGATAATATTGATCTGATCTTCGCCTCAGAGAGCGCTTTTGTAATGTATCCAGACACAAGCGGGTCTTCCGCTGCCCGGTCTTTGTCTTTCGGGTCTAGTGAAGATGAAAGAATGAATACGCTTATTTTTTCGATGACTTTTGGGGGGAATTCCTTTAAAATTTCAAGTGCTTCCCAGCCAGAGAGCAGTGGCATATTGATGTCCAGCAGCAAAATAGCAGTTTTTGAATCTTGCAGGTCATATTTGCTGCGTATATGGTCCAGCCCCTCTCCGGGTTTGGTAAAAGTCGCAATATATGCATCTGGCAATGTCAGCTCTATGAAATCGTGGCAAATCAGATTGTTGATGGGATCATCGTCAATGACAATAAAATCAGGTATATAGTTCATTCCTTCTTTGGTTTACAATTCTTAAAAAATAGCATCAAACTCAATCTTGAATTCCGTGCCCTGATTTACTTCACTGAATATTTCGATCCTTCCTCCCAGCGACTCTACCTGGGTCTTTACCATATATAATCCCATCCCTTTTCCTTCAACGTGGTCATGGAATCTTTTATACAGGCCAAAAACATATTCGCTTTTACGGTTTAGGTCAATGCCCAACCCATTGTCCTTAAAACTAAGTATAATTTTTGACTGATCTCGTTGGCTAGTCACATTTATAATTGGCTTTATGTCAACTCGGCGGTACTTTATACTGTTGGAAATAAGGTTGTAGAAGATAGAATTGAGATAGCTTTTGAAGGTCTTTATTTCATCAACTGCAGTAAAATCACTGACGATTTCAACCCCTTCATTTAAGATAATGTTCTCAATGCTGGTTTCAACGTCATGTAATATTCCTGAAAAACTAACCAGTTCAACCTTGTTTATTCCCTTGTTTTTTATTTGCAAAATGTAGTTGAGGTCCATGATCACATCATCCAGTTTCTTTACTGAAACAGCCAGGCTGCTCATGAGGTCCTTTTCTCGTTCTCTTCCTATATTTGGTAATCTTAATACTTCAGATATGCCCATTATGTTGGCTACTGGAGCCCTGAGGTTGTGAGAAACTATGTAAGAAAACTGTTCCAGGTTTTTATTCCTTTGCAGAATGTCCTCCATCATTTTTGAACGTTCCGCTTCTGCGTTTTTTTGGCTGGTTATGTCGTGCGCCACGCCATGTATCTTGATCGGTTTCCCGGTAGCGTCAAGTTCTAATTCCGACTGTGAATAGATATGCCGGATTTCACCGTTTTTTCGAATTATCCTGTGATGGTACTCGCTGCCTGTTTTTTTTAGATAAGCAGTTTTTCGGGTGTTTAAGATGTTTTCCAGATCCTCTGGGTGCAAATAGGAAAGCCATTCATCTGGGGGCACCATGTTGTTCATCGGGTCAATGCCATAGATCCGGCAAGTCTCTTCGGCCCATTCAGCAATTCCGGTACTAAGGTCCAGCTCCCAACTCCCAAAATGCGCTATTGCCTGAGCCTGCTTCAAAAGCAGTTCACTGTGGCGTATTTTTTCTTCCATCCGCCTCCTGTGCCGCTCTTTTTCAAAGGCATCGAGCGCGAATGAAATATCACCGGCGACTTCCTGCATCAATGCTGTTTCCTGATCATCAAAGAAATTTCTTTCAGCACAGTAAATGTTGAAAACGCCAATTACCTTGCCCGATTTTTTTACCGGTAACGCAACATAAGAATGCAATCCGTTCCTTTCGGCATACTCTTTTAAAACCGGCCCGCGCGATTCGTTTTCCAGGTCATTACACACCACAACTTCGCCGTCGCGTGCTACACTCGCCATGAAACCTTCCTTGTTATACTTGTAACGCTGGAATAACGGCATGTCTTGGTGTGGCAAACCACAGCCCTGTGCATAAGTCACGGTAGCATCGGTGTGATCATACAGGCCTATCCAGGCAATTTGGAATTTTCCGGTTTCAATGGCAATTCGTGATGCTTCATGAAATAGTGTATCTTCATCATGCACCTGAACAATTGTTTTATTGATCTGACTGATGAAAGAATAAAGCCGGTTTGCGCTAATGATTTTCGCCTCAGCTTCTTTTTGGGCGGTGACATCGTGTATTATTCCAGATATTCTCTTAAGGTTTTTGGCTTTATCAAACTCGAAATTTGTTTGTGCGTAAATATGCCTGATTGCACCATCACGGCGAATGATCCGGAAGTTGACTGCAGTATCTATTATCTTTTGTCTACTTTCATTGATTACAGCCATGGTATATTCCAGGTCGTCAGGGTGTACAAACGAATACCCGAACTCAGGTGCAAAAACATTTTCTTCAGCAGGCAACCCGTAAATATTACAATATTCGGCCGAACAGATCAGCAGGTCATTATCAGAGTCGTATTCCCATGAACCGAGGTGAGCAACAGACTGAGCATGGTTTAGCCGCTCATCCCTGTTTATCAATTGTTCTTCGATCTGTTTTCTATGACGTTCTTTTTCAAATACACCCATCGCAAATGAAATATCTTCGGCAACGGCTTCCAGCAGGTCAATTTTTTGCTCATCAAAGAAATCTTTTTCAGCCGCATACATGTTCAATGAGCAAATTATTTCCCCTGACTTTCTTAATGGTAGTACCATAATAGAGCCGATGCCGTTGGCGGTAGCGTAACCTTTCCAGTGTTTCAGTTCAAATTGTCCATAAATGTCATTGCAAATAAATGGGGTACCATTGTTAAGAATAAATGCCTGTGGGCCTTTATCATCGAAAGCGGCATTTTGAAATGATGGAATATCTTTTTCAGGCACGCCGTAGCCGGCTATATAGTTCACTGATTTGTGCTCCACATCAATTTTGGCGATCCAGGCCATTATAAATTCACCAGTCTCAATGGCGATCCTGCAAGCTTCAATAAAGACAGTTTCCTCATCACTTGCCCGTAAAATTGTCTTATTGATTTGGCTGATAAAGGAGTAAAGGCGGTTAACTTCGGCTATTTTCTGTTCTGCTTCTTTTATTTCGGTTATATCGTGGACAATGCCAAATGTCCGGATTGGTTTGCCGCCTTTGTCAAATTCAAATTGTGATTGGGTATGTATGTGCCTAATTGATCCCTCTGGCCTTATTATTCTATGGTTTGTACTAAAGCTACTAAATGTATCATGACTTATTTTCCTTTCTGAAAGAACACGCTCGCGGTCATCTGGATGCAAAAGTTGTACCCAGTACTCAAATGTTCGCCCATGATTACTATTTTCAACGCCAAAAATAGTGCAAGCCTCTTCCGAAAATTCAAGAATACCGGTTGCGAAATTAAGTTCCCAGCTGCCCAATTGCGCTATTGATTGTGCTTTTTTTAGCATGGATTCGCTATGCACAACCTTTTCCACCATCTGCTCCCTTCGCCTTTTTGCCTCAAAAACGTCCAGCGCAAACGAAATATCTTCTGAAACCTCAGTTAGCAGGTCAATCTCTTTTTCATCAAAATAACCCATTTCGGCAGCAAATAAATGGAGTGTCCCCACAATCTCCCCGGTACAAAATATGGGCAGGGCGATATTAGAGCCCAGGTCTAATTTGTCAATAAGATCGTGCCAGCTTTGTGCTTTGAAATCTTCCTTAATGTTATTCGTAAACCAGGGTTTCCCGGTTCGTAGAATCTCCGCCGTTGGACCGTTAGCAGCATAAGGGAATGACCTGAACCTGTATAGCTCTTCTGGAGGTATGCCATAGCCGCCGCCAAATGTTATCAGATTGTAATTTTTGCTAACAAGTCCAACCCAGCCTAGTTTAAATTTGCCCACTTCCACTGCAATCTTGCAAACCCGCGAAAACACTTCCTCTGCGGTTTGGGCATGTACAATGGTTTTATTGACCAGGCTTATAAATGAATAAAGTCGGTTGGCAATTTTAATTTTTTGCTCCGCCTGCACTATTTCGGTGATGTCGTTATAGTTAAAGACCAACCCGTTTACAGCTGGTTCCTGCAAAAGATTCGTTATATTAGATTTTAGCCATCTCCAGGAACCGTCTTTATGTAGCATCCGGTAGTTTGAAGTGGTCGTACATCGGGGCTGTTGCATCAATTCAGTTAAAACGGCAATTATGTGCCCGATGTCCCCGGGGTGTACGAATTCTGCCGGGTTCTTCCCAATCAGTCCATCAGGCGTATAGCCCATAATGTTGAATACCGATGAGGATATATAAGTGAAAGCTCCTGTGCTATCAACTATACTGATTCCATCGTGGCTATTCTCAACCAGAGCGCGAAACCTTTGCTCGCTATTTTTTAGGTTTTCTTCAATTAATTTGCGTTCGGAGATCGCTCTGAAATTACTTACAATCGCTCCCACATGTTCGTCTAGCAGCATATTTGTAGCTGTTCCTTCAGTCCAGACAAAATGCCCTTCTTTGTGTTTTAGTCTGTTTATGCCATATATTGGTGTGTCGGGGAGTGCTTTGGCTTGTTCAATCTGGTGGAGTAAGGTAGGAAGGTCATCTTCGTGGATGAAGTCGCCTACAGGGATTCCGATAGCTTCCTCAGGGCTATATCCGTTTATCTTAGTAATTGAGGGAGAAACGTAGATGATTTTGCCTTCTGCGTTCAAAAGCGATACAGTGTCGTGGCTGTTTTCCAACAATGCCCTGAAAACGTTGTCATCTAACAAGGATTTGTTTTCAGGTTTAGTCTCACGCTCATTTTCTTTAAGATGAATTGAAACCGAAAAGCCATCGGGTAAATTTCCGTCAGTATACAAGCAGCTAATGTCTAACGACGCCTGGACCTCGCTATTCTTTCCTGTTACGAGTACACCCTGATAATCGGCAGAACCCGAATCAATTGCTTTTTGCAGCAACTGTATGGCTTGGCTCGGATCCTGGAAAAAAGCGGCAAATTCGATTTTAGAGGGTGGGGTTACGCTAAATTCAAAGTCGGTAAAAAAATTTTTGCCATATGAATTTATGGTTCCTTGCGGGCTTAATAATATAACATAAGCGTTTGAGGGGGCTCGGTTAGCCACACAGGGTACATTTACTTTCATTAAAAAGCATTTAAAGAATGAGCGGTGATCAGGAGCTCAGAGTTAGGTCAGGTATATCTCTTTAAGGACTTACTATTGCTTTGCAATATTGGTTGCACTTCCAAAATTAAATGTCAGGTACAACTTCGTTTCAATGGCAAACTACAATTAAAAATCATCTGAATAAAGATATCCGCAATAAATGTAAGAAGTTTGCTGCTCATAGAGAATCTTTTTTATAATTTTTATTCTTACAGGTCACAAAGCCGATTTTTTGGCAATCTGGAAATCTGACTTGTGCAATTGATTTCGGTACACTATGGTCAAATAACTTTCTCATCCCGAAATTAACATCAAGTCTTGTTAATTTAGCTGACCGCGGTCAGCTAAATTATTTTTTTTCTCATTGTGGAAATTTGCATGTTTTAAGGGGCAGCTTGAAATTCTATCCTGAATTCCGTGCCCTCATTTACTTTACTGAATATATCTATCTTTCCGCCAAGCGACTCTACCTGGGTTTTTACCATGTACAATCCCATTCCCTTCCCTTCAACGTGGTCGTGGAATCGCTTGTATAGTCCAAAGACCTGTTCCCCCTTGCGGTTCAAGTCAATACCTAACCCATTGTCTTTAAAAATAAGTACAATTTTCGACTGTACTTTTTGGCTGCTAACTTCAATCATCGGTTTAATGTCAGGACGCCGGTATTTTATACTATTTGAAATAAGGTTGAAGAATATGCTGTTGAGGTAACTTTTAAAGGTCTTGATCTCGTCAATTGCAGTAAAATCACTTACAATCTCCACCTCTTCCTTATTGATGATGTTCTCAATACTCATTATAACATCATTTAACAGGCCTGAAAGGCTAATTACTTCCCACTTATTAACTTCTTTATTTTTAATTTGGAGGATGTAATTAAGATCCTGAATCACCGCGTCGAGTTTTTTTACCGAAGATGACAGGTTGGCCATTAGGCCTTTCTCTTTTTCTTTATCGAGGGTAGGCAGATTCAAAACTTCTGAAATTCCCATGATGTTGGCTAGCGGAGATCTTAAATTATGAGAAACAATATAAGAAAACTGCTCGAGGTTTTTATTACGCTGAACAATATCTTCTATCATTTTAGCCCGTTCGAGCTCAGCAAGTTTCTGATCTGTTACGTCATGGGCAACCCCATGCAACATCATAGGTTTGCCTTCACGATCGAATTCAAATTGCGCCTGAGAAAATAAATGCCGGATCTCCCCGTTTTTTCTGATTATCCGGTGATGGAACGCACAGCTTTGTAAAAGCGCATACCCTTCACCCGTCATCCTTATCACCTCTTCTTTGTCTTCGGGATGTATAAAAGACAACCAGTCGTCAAATGAATATAATTGATCAGTAGAGTCTATTCCGAATATCCTGCAGGTTTCCTCGGCCCATTCAGCCAGGCCAGTTGCAAGGTCCATTTCCCAGCTGCCAAAATGTGCAATTGCCTGCGCTTGTTTTAGCTGTAATTCGCTATGCTTAATTTGTGCTTCCATTCCCTGCCGCTTTTTCTCCATTTCGAACGAGTCTAAAGCAAAGGATACGTTTTTTGCAGTTTTTTCAAGCAGACTGATCTCTTCCTGATCAAAAATGTTAGGCTTGGTTGAAAACAGGCTCAACATATTTGTTGTCTTGCCCGATTTCTTTAACGGAAGTGTGATTGAAGATTTGAATTTCCTGGTGAAGGCATATTGTGTCCAGAATTCTTGTTCAGGTTCGGTAGCGAAATCGTTAATGACGTAGCAATTATCGTGTAGCAATACGTTGTCTACGGCCCCGTTTTCAGGATAAGTTATAGACTTGAACAGCGCCACATCAATAGGTGTGATACTATTCTGTGCGACAAGGTCCAGTTTTCTGTTTTGTTCATTAATTGTATCAATGCATGCCAGTTCAAACTCTCCCACAGAAATGGCTATCCTGCATACCTCATCAAATAATTTTTGTTCGTCGGTCACATGCACGATCGTTTCATTGATCTGGCTCGTAAAGGCATACATGCGGTTGGCAATATTGATTTTTTCTTCGGCCTCTTTTTGCGCCGTTATATCGTGGATAATTCCGTAAGTACCAACATGTTTTTGATCTTTATCAAACTCGAAATTAGTCTGGGCATGAATATACCTGATCGAACCATCGCGGCGTATGATCCTGTAATTGAAGGTTGAGTCTTTTAAAGTTTGCCTGGTTTCATTTATGGTAGCGCTCACAAACACCAGGTCGTCGGGGTGTACGAAAGAAAACCATACCTCTGCTGTCATGGCATTTTCACTGGCCTGTTGCCCGTAGATATTGCAATATTCTTCCGAACACAGGGTGCGTTCATTTACAAAATCATACTCCCAGCTACCGAGGTTTGCGATTGCCTGAGCCTGCTTCAGGCGCATTCTGTTATGAACGAGCGTTTGCTCCATCTGCTTTCTTTGCCTTTCATTTTCAAACGCATCCATCGCAAAGGATATATCTCTTGCAACCTCTTCAAGAAGGTCTACTTCCTGTTTATCAAAAAAGCCCTTTTCAGTTGAATACAGGTTAAAGGTTCCGATAATTTTTTTAAGGCGTTTTATAGGGAGCACCATGCAGGACTTAAGTCCATGTCTTCCTGAAAACTGGCGCCAGCCAGGTAGCCCCTGGGTATTATCTACATCATTGCAGAGATATGCGGAGTCGTTTTCCAAAACATATGACTGGGCTCCCGGAGTATTTGTAGGTACCTCAATAAAAAGTGGACGATCTTCAGCTGGAATACCAAACCCGTCAATGTAATGTATCTTGGTTCTCTCTGAATTTAACTCACCAATCCAGGCCATGCTGAATTTTCCTGTTTCCGTTGCAATACGGCATGCTTCCTTAAAAACAGTTTGTTCATCTGTTGCCCGCAAAATGGTTTTATTGATCTGGCTGATGAAGGAATACAGGTAGTTGGCATGTACTATTTTTTTTTCTGCAAGCTTCTGTTCGGTTATATTCCGTCCGTTCATGCAGATACCTATTATTTTACCTGTTTCTATAATCGGGTATATGGAAAAGTTGTAAGTGTATGCTTCGCCCGAAAAGTCGGTAAATGACTGGTCGTACCTTATCGATTCCCCGCTCGCCACACGCTGCCACAGGTCTTTGAAAAGTTCTTTTCTCGACGGATCAATATAATCCAGCATATTGGCGCCGGTTTTAATAGGTATGGTGCAGGTGAGAAGGTTGGTTTTTTGTGCGTTATTATTAAACGACAGAACATTTCCGGTGGTGTCAGTAATGATCATTGATTCCAGCGAGTTTTCGAACACCGCCTTTAGGTTGGCTTCAGATTGTTTAATTTTTTCATCCGCAAGTTTCCTTTCTGTAATATCCCTGAAATTGCCAACAATGGCATTTACGCCATCTTCGTCAAGCAGGTTGGTAGTGGTGCCCTCCGTCCAAATATAATGACCGTCTTTATGGCGCATCCTGTTCGATCTGAAAACAGGTACTCCAGGGTTTTTGATTACTGCTTCAATTCGCTTTATGGCATCAGCTTTGTCGTCCGGATGGAAAAAGTCAAATCCGAACTTCCCAATCATTTCCTCTGGTTTATACCCGAGCATTCGTTCTGTCGATGGTGATTGATAAAGTACTACACCATTCTTATTGATGAGGGAAATCGCATCAAAACTGTGCTCTATTAGTGCGCGAAAGCGGCCTTCGCTTTTAATTAATTCCTCCTTATCTATGTATGTTGCAGTTTTTTCAGGGTTTGTTAATTTATCTTCCTCGTTTTTTTGTGTAAGGTCATAGGTCACTTTCGAATAACCCGATACCTCCCCCTGTTTATTGTAGAGTGCTGTGATGATGATAGAACTCCAAAACTTTGTGCCGTTCTTACGAACACTCCACCCTTCATAGATTGCCTTTCCTTTACGTGCAGCCTCATTTATTAGCTGCTCAGGGAGTCCTGTTTCCTGATTTTCTTCGGTATACAGTATACCCTGGTTCTTGCCAATTACTTCATCCTGAGTGTACCCCTTTATTTTTTCGAGTTTGTTGTCACCACTGCTTATGTTGCCCACAGAATCTAGTAGCAGAATAACAAAATCTTCTTTTTCTACAATCATTTTTTTGTCTTTCAAAGTTCTTGTAAACCTTATGTTCTAAAGGTAAAATATTTCTTTAACACTATTGTTAAGCATTGATCTTTTTACAAAAAGATGGTCTGGTTGCTGTTGTGCCCCGCAAGTTCGCGGGCCCGATTATTTAAAACATGATTAAGATCAGGTTTCTTCCTGATATCAATCAATTATAATGAAATGTTGGGATGCAATATTTGCAGTTGTATGCAGCAACGAAGTTTACTGAATAACCCGTTATCTTTGTTTTCCGAAACAAACCGAGATTCATTCGCTATGCCATTCACCACACTGAACAATGAAACTTTTCAGGCCTTGTTCAACTTTGCAAGCATAGGTATCCTGATCACCGACGCCACTGGGAAGATACAAATGGCTAATAAGTTTATTGAAAAACAATTTGGCTACACAGAAAGTGAGTTGATTGGCTTGAACGTTGAACTACTTATTCCCACCCGTTACAGGGAAAAACATGTTGGTCACCGGGAAAAATATAGTTCGGACCCTCATAGCAGGCCAATGGGCTTGGGCATGGAGTTGGCAGGGCAAAAAAAAGATGGATCTGAATTTCCTGTCGAAGTGAGCCTGGGGCATTATGCCATTGAAGGTGAACGGTATGCCCTTGCATTTGTCAACGACATTACGCAACGTAAGGAAACTGAGCAAGCGATCATGCAATTGAACGCACACCTCGAAGAAAAAGTAAAGGAAGGCTCACAGTCGCTTGCACTAACCGTTGCTCAACTAACAGCACAGATAAAGGAAACTGACAGAAAGGATGCAGAGTTGGAGCGGGTAAATACGTTCCTCAATAACATTTGGAACCATGCCGGAGCTATTATTATCGTTTGCGATAAGAATGGAATCCTGCAATTCCTAAACCCTGCAGCGGAAAAATCACTTGGGTATAGTGCTGGTGAGGTTGTAAATAAGCATACCCTGGCACTTTTCCACACCCACGATGAACTGCAGCAGCATGCAAGGGAGCTTTCTGCCAAAACAGGCAGGGAGATCAAAAGTGACTTTGAAGTATTGGCATGTCTTGCGGAAATGAATGCGAGTGCCAATCTTGAATTGCATTTTGTCAGAAAGGACGGAACTGAATTTTATGTGTCGCTGGAAATTACACCCTTAAAGGATGGACAAAATAATATAACCAGTTATCTTGGGATAGCTATTGACATTTCAGATAAAAAGGTAGCTGAGAGCGAACTCCGCACAGCCCTTGAAAAGGAAAAGGAACTTAATGAATTAAAATCGCGCTTTGTATCAATGGCGTCGCACGAATTCAGAACGCCATTGAGTGCTATCTTGTCGTCGGCCTACCTGCTATCACGCTATCACAATTCTGAAGAACAAACACAAAGGGATAAACATATTCAAAGAATTGTCGCCAGGGTATCTTCTCTGACTGAGATACTTGACGATTTCTTGTCAGTTGGGAAAATGGAAGAAGGTAATATTCATCCTAATTTCAGCGAGTACGACATACAGAAGCAAATGCGGGACTCGGTACTCGAGGTACAGCATCTGCTTAAGAAAGGACAGGAAATTGCATATAACCATTCAGGAAACGAAAAGGTGTACCTTGACGCTTCAATGATGCGTCACATCGTAACGAATTTATTGTCCAATGCTATTAAATTTTCTCCGGAAGGGTCAGCAATTGAATTGGCAACTGAAAAAAAGGATAGTGCATTTCAATTATCAGTAAAAGATTGTGGTATTGGCATTCCAAAAGATGAGCAGGAGAATCTTTTTAAACGTTTCTTCCGTTCTTCGAATGTAACAAATATTCAAGGCACCGGGCTTGGATTGCATATTGTGAACAAGTATGCTGAATTAATGGAGGGAATAGTGGAATGTGAAAGTGAGCTTGGAAAAGGCACCAGGTTTGTAATAACCTTTAAAGATAAAACAGCAAATGAAAACAATTCTGATAATTGAAGATAATGAGGACATCAGAGATAATGTAGCTGAAATCCTGATGTTGAGTAACTACAAGGTTGTCCAGGCCGCTAATGGCAAGGAGGGGATTGAAGCAGCATTGGCGAATCTTCCAGACTTGATCATCTGCGATATTATGATGCCCGGAATTGATGGCTATGGTGTGTTGCATGTGCTTCATAAGACACCTGAAACCGAGAATATTCCATTTATCTTTCTTACATCAAAGAGTGAAAGGGGTGACTTCAGGGCGGCTATGGAAATGGGGGCCGATGATTATATCACCAAACCTTTCGCTGGCAATGAGTTGTTGAATGCCTTAGAAAGCCGCCTGAAGAAGGCGGAGGTCATGAAAAAGAACCTGACGCCAGATTTGCAGGGCCTTACTGAACTCATGGGTACCCTCAGTAATAAAATGAGCCTTGAGGACCTTGCCGAAGCCAGTAACGTAAGTGACTACAAGAAACGGCAGGTAATTTACAAGGAAGGCAACCACCCACATTATTTATACTACATTACCAAGGGCAAAGTAAAAACATATAAAACCCATGAAGATGGCAAGGACCTGGTAATGGACCTGTATAACGAGGGCGATTTTTTTGGATATGTGTCCCTGTTGGAAGGAACGGTATATAAAGAAAGTGCAGAGTGTATTGCAGAAACAGAACTTGCACTGATACCGAAAAAGGATTTTGAAGACCTTGTAAACAGTAACCCGGAAACATCCAGGAAATTGATAGGCATGCTGGCCAAGAATTTGGCCGAAAAAGAAGAACAACTGCTGGGTATTGCCTATAATACATTGCGTAAGAAAGTTGCAGAGTCGCTCATAAGCTTGCAACGAAAGTACCACGTCAATAAAAATGAGCCCTACCAGATTGATATTACCCGTGATGACCTGGCAACCATAGCAGGCACGGCTACAGAATCGCTGATTCGTACCCTAAGTGATTTTAAAGGCGAAAATCTGATAGATATTAAGAGCGGCAAAGTAGTGATCACCGACTACCGAAAACTGGAAAACCTGATCAGGTAGAATAAACTTAAAGCAATTCAATACTGTTACGCCCAAGGCGGATGATATCCTTTTGCTCCATGGAGCGTAGCAGGCGGCTCACCGCCTCACGATGTGTATGTAACTCATCGGCAATTTGCTGATGAGTTACATACAATGCAGTTGTGTTTGCGGCCTTACATCTTTCCTGCAGATAGTGCAGGATCTGTTTATCCATATTATTGAAGGCGATAAGGTCAATTACCTCAATCAACTCCGTAAAACGAGCGCCATAAGTACTATTAATGAAATCACGCCACTCAGTATATTTAAACCATTCCTCAACCAGATTTACCGGTACCTGTAAGATTTCTGAATCATCTTCAGCTATCGCTTTCACCATGCTTTTTTTCTGGTTGTGGCAGCAGTTTATAGCCATAGCGCACGTTTGGCCAGGGTAAAGGTGGTACAGGAAAATTTCTTTCCCCTCGTCATTTTGCCGCACAATACGCAGTACGCCCTTCATTACTATGGGTACAAAAATAATTTTGTCCCCCGGCGACATCAGTATTGTATCTTTTTCTACTGCTTTCACCCGTGCATATCGTTGTATTTCATCGAGCAAGCGGGCATCAGAAAAAGGAACGGCCTTCAAATCCATTACATCCATTTGGCAGCAAAGGTATTGAAGCTTTTTCTCAGCTCGTTGATAACATGCTCAAGTGAACCGAAACTTTCCTTTTGGCTATCGTGGTTTTTTACCAGCTCAGTGTCAATATAGCCCGCTGAATTCTCTTTCAACTGAATAGCCACCTTAGCCAGGTTGGCATTTATGTCGTGATGTAACAGGTCTATATTTTCATTTTGCACTTTCAGTTGGTTTTCGAAGTGCTCCACGTCTACCGCTACGTCCTTGCTCGTGTATTTTCCGGCAATTTCAGTCAGGCGTGTTTTCATGCCAATCAATTCCTGTTTGTAGAAGTCAAGGGAACTCAACCAGGTTGTGTGCTCATCGCTTAATGCGGAAATTTTCTCTTTTACCATGATGATTAATTTTTTGCAAACCTATCCCTTAAACAAAGTTACAACTATGATTCAAATCAGTTTTTATCCTGATAATAGTATGATTTTTGGGCAATCGGCAGGGGTAATTTTAGTGCCAAAATCGGTGCCTTTTCGCTTTGGCGTAGGGTATAGTTCAATTGTAAATGAGATACTGGAAGAAACTGGCGCACAGGGATCAGGAGTCGCGCATAACAGAAGCACTTAAGGCTAATATAGATTATCAACACACTATTTCGTTGGGAATACCAGCATCAAAGTTGGATCCTCAGGTATTTTATGAACATGCCGCCTTTCTTAAGGAAGCGCCATTGTTGCGGGCATATGTACAGAATCCTAATCATATTGGGTGCCACACCATGGGGGAGTCGGAGACTTTCTTTAAGGGCACACAAGCGCTGGAGCGGGAAGTAATAGAACTGCTGAGTGTAGACGTATTGAAGGCCGAAGTGGGGCATTGCGACGGATATATTGCAGCTGGTGGAACCGAAGCCAACATTGAGGCGGTATGGATATATCGGAATTATTTTATGGAGGAATATAGTGCGTCTCTTTCGGAGATTGCATTACTAAGTTCTGCTGATACTCATTATTCAGTATATAAAGCATCGAACTTGTTGCAACTAAAATCTTACAGTGTTCCGGTTATAGATGACAGCAGAATGTTGAATGAACTGGAACTGGACGCAACTATAAAAATAGCAATTGAAAATGGTGCAAAGTACTTTATTGTGATCGCCAACATGGGTACTACAATGTTTGGTAGTGTGGACGACCCAAACCTATATGTAACATACCTGAATCAAAATAATGTTGCGTTTAAGATACATATAGATGGCGCATTCGGAGGGTTTATTTACCCCATTAGTTTTCCGGACAACCCTGTTAATTTCCAGAATCCGGATATTTCTTCAGTTACGCTCGATGCACATAAGATGTTGCAGGCCCCATATGGTACAGGTGTGTTTTTAGTGCGAAAAGGCATGATGAAGTATGTATGTACTCCGGAAGCTCGGTATGTAAATGGTATGGACATTACCCTGAGTGGGAGCCGTTCCGGCACAAATGCAATTGCAGTTTGGATGATACTTTTTACCTATGGGCCGTATGGCTGGTTTGAGAAAATTAATAAGTTACTATATCGCACATCGTGGTTGTGTAAACAGCTGGACAAAATGCAGATCACTTACTATAGGAACCCGGAAATGAACATAGTTACCATAAGGGCAAAGCACGTTCCGGCTGCGGTCGCACAAAAATACATGATGGTGCCAGACACCCATGTTGGAGAGCCCAATTGGTACAAAATTGTACTGATGGATCACGTTGAAATAGAACATCTTGAAGCCGCCCTTGCTGAATTCACTGCATAGGTTTCATATTAAAGGTTTGAGTTTTTTTGCTTGTTGCTTGCCTGAGTCCATTCGCTGTCTTTGTACACTGAATGGACTTTTTTTTTGTCAAAATGCCATATAGTTAAATGGATTTGGAGCCACTCTGTAAAAAAATTATGTGCCAGCACCGATTTTAAAATTACGTTTTAATTATAAGTAGTTGATATTCATTTGTTTATGTTGTAGTTGATGAAAATCAATTATGACATTGCCTCCTGTCAATTCTGAAGGCTGCTGTGCAATATACTTTTGACATTGTAAAACAAAACAATCATTGAGCATAAAAAAACAAACGAAATTTATGAAAGCGTCAATTCTATTAACGGTATGTATGTTAGCCTTTCTTGCCTCAGGAAATGCTCAAGTGGGTATCGGTACCTACGCTCCTAATTCCACAATGGATATCAGGGGGTCTTTGTCCACCGCTTTCAGGGCATTTGCAGCTAATACGGCTGTGAATGATTCTGACTATACTCTAGCATTCAATGGGTCATCTGCGGCATCAGCAACGCTTCCTTCGGCGGCTACTTGCACTGGTAGAACATACATTATTAAGAATACAACATCTGGAGGAGCCCTCCAGGTGTTGTCTATTAATACAACGGCCTCTCAAACAATTGATGGACAATCTTCGTGGACGCTTGATGAACCCAATGAATCAATAATGCTTTCCAGCGACGGATCTAATTGGGTGGTACTTAGTCAGGGGGCGGCAGTTGCAAGAACCTCAGGTACAGGAGGTTCCTGGAATGAGGGCGGCAACTATTCATCTTCGGTAAAGTCGCTCGGTACTAATACCAATTTTGATCTCCCCTTTATTACAAATGGTACAGAACGGATGAGGGTCAATACCCAGGGCAACCTTGGCATTGGGACCGCCGATCCTGCATATAAATTACATGTCGTTGCCGGAGCCGATCCACTTTTCCTGGGCGGGGTACAACAGGGGAATGCAGGTGATAGTCTGCTTACAATTGAAAACGGCGTAGTGAAAAAGATTGCACAGCCATCTGGTTCAGGAGCTCCCGCAAATACCTGGTCTTCAGTTGGTAACGCCGGTACGTCTGCCTCAACTAACTTTCTCGGAACGACCGACAATTCTGGCTTACGGTTCCGCACAAACAATACACAAAGGATGGTGCTCGACAGTTTAGGTAACATCGGAATTGGTACGGCCGTTCCGGGTAATAAGGTTGAAATAAACTCGGGCACGATCGGTGTTTCTGGTTTGAGGTTAAAACAAGTTCCCGATGGTGCAATTATGTATACCAACGCCAGTGGTGATCTGGTTCAGAATACAAGCTCTTTATACTACGACGCAACAAATAACCGCCTGAGTGTGGGGTCTGGCACCTCACCGAATTCAACCCTTTCAATCGGTGGTGGTATCTCCCTTCCTGTGGTGAGTAAATCAGCAAACTATACCGTTGCCGCGGACAATTACACGGTGTTGTGCAACAGCGCTTCAGGTGGTTTTACTGTTAGCCTGCCGGCTGCATCTGGCTGTGCGGGCAGAGTATATGTTATTAAAAAGAGCTCAACTGATGGCAACCTGATCATTTTGCATGCAAGTGGGAGTGGAGATACAATTGATGGGGCTACAAATCAGTACCTCTATGCACCATATTCCTATTTTTCAGTTCAGTCTGACGGAGGAACATCCTGGAACATTATTGCGCAACATTAATTCACAACTCACAAACACTATTTTTATATGAAATATTCAGCTTTACTCAGATTTTTAATGGCAGCATTTTTATGCACCAGTTCCGCAAAGGCCCAATTAGTAATTGGCACTAAGGGGATGTTCATAAAATCGGGCACCCACATTTCATTGGACAGCCTTTTAATGGCACCATCATCAGATTATTCTTTTGTCTCCAATTCATTAACCAGATCTTACAGCCCTGTTTCCGGTACTGGTGTTCCAAGCATCTCGCGTGTACATTCCTTCTCTACAGCATTAACGGGTTATTATGGTAAGATCGGAACTTCATTCATCAATTCGGAGTTGAACGGAAACTATGGCCCCTGGTTGGCAATGATCTATACTGCTGATAATGTATCGTGGAAGGTCTCTGGCATAAATATTTGCTTTGGTAATAATATAATTACAGGAGGTACCGGTATTTCGGGCGATACGTTGAAGTCAATTACCGCTGTAAACAATGTTAGTTTTTACTCCAAAAGCTCAGGTGATCTGGCTTCATTAAGCACCTGGGGCTCTAATGTAGACGGATCTGGTGTTGCCCCTGAGAATTTTAATAACGCCATTAATACATTTGTTATCAGTAACCGTACAGGTAATGTTAGCCTGGGCAGTGATTGGAGTGTGAATGGCACTTTATGGATCAGGTCGGGCACCAATTTGCTGATAGATGCACATACTCTTGCTGTGCGCGATATCCGATGTTTAGGAACTATAGGAGGTAACAGATCTTCGATGTTGCAGATCAAAGGTGCTGCCGGTAACCTCCACATTGCTCCAGATGCGAATGTATTTGGCTCACTTATTCTTGACAGCAATGCTTCGGCAACGTTTGTAGATACATTAAAAATGGCGGGGGCGGTAACCTTGAATTATAGCGCCATGTTAGGGACCAGCGATAAGCTTGTATTGCTTTCAGACTCCCTTGGTACCGCAAGAGTAGGCAGTAGCTTGGGGACGATTTTCGGTAATGTTTCCTGCATGCAATATATACCCGGAGGACGTCGGGCATACAGATTCTGGTCACATCCGTTCAGCAGTTACATTCCGTTAAGTCAGATAGAAAACTACATTGACATTTCCGGGTTGGGTGGTAATTCGAATGGCTTTACGTCAACTGCTTCAAATGCGCCTTCCTGTTATTGGTATCATACCTCATTGGGTAATTCCACGCTGGCTTCAGATCCGGGTTGGAAGCCTTTCAACAGCTGTTATGCAATAGCTGATACCGACAAGTTTAAAAGGTATGAAGGGATCCGTTTGTATTTCAGGGGCATTAAGGGGCAGGGGCTCGGTATAGTCATTCCCCCGCCTTCTCCGGCCCAGATAGGTATGTACGGTCCGCTTAACCAGGGTGAGCAACCCGTTTACTTGTCTAAAGGAGCAGATACTACCAAGGATTATAATATGATTGGCAATCCTTATGCATCTCCGGTGGATATTGGTACGGTAATTAACAACGCCAAGCAGGCTGGGCTAATAAGAGGAGCCGCCTTCTACGTCTGGAATCCATACCGTGGCTCAGCGGGTGGTTTTGAGGCCAAGACAATAGGATCGCCGTTTAGTTTGCAGGCCTATAATTGTTTTCAGGTAAGAGCGGCAGTAAACGGAGCATTGCTTGATTTTAATGAAAGCAATAAGACCACCACAGCATCTGAATCTCTGTTCAGGCAAGAGCAGCAATTCATAGCCCTTCAGGTTTATGACACTGCATACCATCCCTGGGATATAACCTACCTCAACTTCACGAACGATGGCACCGAAGCTGAAGATGACAACCTGGACGCTGGTAAATTGAGCAATTTCGATATGAATTTTTACACATTGTCATCCGACCATCAACGGTTGAGTATTGACGCAAGGCCCTACAAGGCAGGGGGTATTATCCCAATTGGTTTCTACAGTAATTATGCACAGAAGTATATCATTAAGGCAGATCAGATGGTACTTCCTGAGGGCGGAAGGTTAGTGCTCCACGATAAATACATGAATAAATTCATACCGCTGGAATTGGGCACAGAGTATGGCTTTGAAGTAACTGCCGATACCGCATCACAAGGAAATGAAAGGTTCGAGCTGAGGGTGGGGGAAAAGGAATCGGAGGTCGAAGCCCTGAGCCTCAACGTAGCACCAAACCCTGCTTCTGATGAGATAAGCATCAGTTATGCAAATTCACAAAAGGTAAATGCAGCGATAAGAGTAGTTGATATGGCAGGCGTATGTGTGTTGAATAAGGAATTGGGTGTAGCACCTAATGGAATAGTGAAAATGAATTTGAGTAAGGTGCCTGCAGGAATATACCTGGTGGAAATAGCCGCTGGCGGCCAAAAGACATCAACAAAAATTGTAAAAGAATAATACAGAAATTATAGGCTAAGTGTCAATCCACGACCCGGTCAGGGGGGCTACCAGCAATGGTGGTTCCCTTTTTCTGTTTTGTACGCAATTGATTACAATCAACTGAAGGTTTGCTTACCGTCGTTTTCCCCGGCTCACTGGTGGGCTACTTTTGACATCATAAAACAGAAGATAATTCACCAGAAAGTAATCAACCGATTTTAAACAAAATTCTAAAAACAAATGTTATGTTCTCGAAATTGACACAAATTACCACTAAAGTAATCCTTGCCTGTGCTGGCCTAATTACAGGTACACAATTGTTGCCTGCAGTGGCAAATGGCCAGGTCATTTGGTCTAATGCATCGTCAAGCACTTTGTGGCTGAATGGTGCCAACTGGGCAGGAAGCAGTGTTCCTGGCTCGGCACAGGTAGGCACGTTTCAAGCCTATCCTTCATCTGCAGTTAACGGTGTAGGTATTGACATGGGTGGTAGTACTAACAATGGTACAGGAAACCAGGCGGTTGGTGCAATAGTTGTGGACGCGTCGAGGACAAGCAATTTTCTTTTAGGCAATTCTTCAACGGCTGCCAATGGAGTGCTTACACTTAATGGAGCTACCGTAAGCAGTACTACAAATGTTATCCTTGCTAATTTTGGTGCCAACGCCTCCACATTCACAATTCAGAACACACAGGGTAGTGGCAATAAAGTAATGGGTATCTATTTCGGCAGTACAGCCCGGAATATTGCCACCGGAACTGGAAGTTCATCAACTGCTATTGGCAATACCATAAAGATCTCCAGCAATATGGCCGGTTCAGGGGCGCTTACTTTCCTTGGTGGTGGCAGCTGGAACGGCACAACCGGGAACGCAGGGGGATTATTGAAGCTTGCGGCTACTAACACGTTTTCCGGCGGTATAAATGCCGGTAAGTCCGATGGGTCATCTAACGGCATCATTGAGCTTGATGTTACTGATGCAATTGCAAACACAACCGGGAACGACATAAGTATTTATCCGAATAGCGAGTTGTTTCTGGCTGCGACTACCGGTACTTTTTCGGCAAATAATCTTCATCTGAATCTTTATGGCAAGGGCAATAACGCAACCATAACTAATATGGGTGGAGCGCTGGTTACCAAGAGCGCTGTTTCATATTCCTGGGCCGGACCGGTAAATTTGAGCAGTGATGCAACAATTTCTGTATTGTCAACTGGTACCCTTACTGTTACCGGCGATATTACCGGTAGTGGTGCGCTCGTAAAAACGGGTAACGGCAGCACCGGTACATTAGTATTATCAGGTACTGGTAATTCATGGACCGGTGGAACGCAGGTTGGTACCGGAGTATTGTACGTAAACGCAGGATCTCAAATCAGTACAGGCGCTGTTGCTATGACAGGTTTGAACCCGGGACTTAATACAACACTAAACCTCAATAATACAACACAAACTATTTCCAGTCTCAGCAGCAGTTTTGTACCTGCAACCGGGAATTTGACAAATAATGTAGTCCTTGGTTCCGGCCACACTTTAACACTTAATCAAAATACTAACACCACCTACGGTTGCGGTGCAGTTACAACACAGGTGAGTATTATCACTGGTTCAGGTTCACTGGTAAAGACAGGGACAGGTACATTGACGCTCACCAGTTCTGGTCATTCTTTTACTGGTGGCTTAACAATTACAGGTGGTGAGATCAGGTTTAATCCGGCCACAACAACAGCGGTGAGCCTCGGTTCATGCCCTGTAGTTTTAAACGGTGGCAGGCTATCGACAACAGCAACAGCAACCACCGCACAAATTAACCTTGGTTCATGCAAGCTTACTGACAACTCTACCATTGACCTTGGTACAGCAACCACACATAATGTAAAGTTCGCAAACAGCAGCGCAATAACCTGGACTGCTGGCAAGATGCTGACAGTCACAAACTGGATGGGAAGCTATAACAATACAGCAGGTACTCAAGGCAGGTTGTATTTTGGTACTAATGCTTCAGGTTTAACTTCATCGCAGCTAGCGCAAATACAGTTTATAGATGCAGCAGGTAACGTTTTTCAGGCAACACAACTGAGTACTGGAGAAGTAGTTGCAAAGGCACCCACCATCAATACTACGGCAACTGCATTTGGTCCATACCAAAATACCTCAGCAAATTCATTCAATGTTGCGTTCACAACTGCTGGTCCGTTTTTAGGAACTTTTAAGGTGCAATTGTCTAACAATGCAGGTGTTTTTTCAGCTGATACAACAACCAATATTATTGGCACAGGAAGCAGTTCTCCTATAGCAGTTACAATTCCCGCAGCAACAGCTGCCGGTGATAATTATAAAGTAAGGGTAATCAATTCAGCTCCAATACTGACATTTGGATCAGACAATGGCTCTGGAATTGTTTTGTTGACAAACCCTCCAACCGTTACGTCGGTAACACCATTAAAAGCAATTCCGGGTACTTCCGTTACTATTAACGGCACAAATTTCAATTCAGGAACAACCAACAATATCGTATATTTCGGAGCTACAAGGGCAACAGTAACATCAGCATCAGCTACTTCCCTTACCGTTACAGCACCATCAGGAGCAACACTTTCCAAGGTTTCAGTATTGTCTTCCTCAGCTTCACTTTCAGCCTATTCAGG